>NZ_JBFAOU010000032.1:0-57530 GCF_040675365.1 Catellatospora sp. NPDC049609
TTTTCATAGACGTTGGCCTATCTGGATGAAGTTTTCGAGATCGAAGTCATCCAGATAGGCCAACGTCTATGAAAAGCGCGAGCCGCGAGCCGCGAGCCGCGAGCCGCGGCGAGGGTGGGTCAGGATTCGCCGGTTACCAGGTAGATGACGTGGCGACCGGCGTTGACGGCGTGGTCGGCGTAGCGCTCGTAGAAGCGGGCGAGCAGGGCCGTGTCGACCGCGGACTCGACGCCGTGCGACCAGCTGGGGTCGAGCAGCTTGCTGAACAGCGCCTTCTCCAGCTCGTCCATGGCGTCGTCGTCGCGCTCCAGCTCGGCGGCGCGTTCGATGTCGCGGGACGCCAGCACCAGCGTGATCTTGCCGGCGATGCGGTCGGCCACGTTGGCCATCTGGCCGAAGACGGAGGTCAGCTCGGCGGGTACGGCGACCGCGGGGTGGCGGCGCAGGGCGGACTTGGCGACGTGTTCGGCGAGGTCGCCCATGCGCTCCAGGTCGGTGCCGATGTGCAGCGAGGTGATGACCATGCGCAGGTCGGAGGCGACGGGGGCCTGCTGGGCGAGCAGGCGCAGCACCTTCTCCTCGACGGCGCGGAACAGGGCGTTGACCTCCTCGTCGCGGGCGATCACCCGCTCGGCACCCTCCTTGTCGGCGCTGAGCAGGGCGGTGGTGGCCGCGCTCATCGCGGTGCGGACCGCCTCTGCCATGGAGACCAGCAGGCGGCCGACCTCGAGCAGGTCGGCACGGAACTCCTCGCGCATTGTCACTTCCCAGGAACGGTGGAGGGTGGTCGCGGACCACGGTAGGGGGCGCGGGCTGCCGCAAGGTGAACATCGGTGAACGGAAGCGGGCGGCACGGTGAACACTGTGCAACCAATGCCAGTTTTATTCATGTTCAGTATATTTTGTGCAGGAACGTCAAGTGAACGGTCTGACCTACGATCGCATCGTGAAGGCACTGGCAGCGGCACCCGGCGGCGGGACGATCATGTTGGCGGTCGCCGTCGGCATCGTGCTGGGCCTGATCGCCGGTCTGGTGTACGCCCGCTGGCGGGCCTACCGCCAGGCGGCGACCGCCGTGAACACGCTGGGGCCGTCGGGGCTGGGCGCGCCGCCGCCCGGTGACCCGCTGGCCGGGCTCGGCCGCCGCAGCCTGGACGCGCTGCGCGTCGGCGTCGTGCTGCTGGACGGCAACGACCAGGTGGTGCTGGCCAACCGGGCCGCCCGCGCGATGGGGATGCTGCGGGCCAGTGCCGTTCCCGGCGCGATCAGCGCGCACCCGATCCTGCGTACGCTGGCGGGTCAGGTGCGTCACACGGGCGTGCCGCGCGAGGTGGAGCTGGATCTGCCGCGGGGGCGCGAGCTGGCCGACTCGCCGCTGGGCGTGCACCTGCGCGCGGTGGCGGTGGGGGGCGGCCTGGTCGCCGTGGAGGCGGCCGACGTGACCGACGCGCACCGGGTCGAGCGGGTGCGGCGGGACTTCGTGGCCAACGTCAGCCACGAGCTGAAGACGCCGATCGGCGCGCTGCAACTGCTGGCCGAGGCGCTGCTGGACGCCACCGAGCCGGCGAGCGAGCAGCCCGCGGACCCGGAGGCGGCGGCTGCCCAGGCGGCCGACGACGTGGCGGCCAGCCGCCGGTTCGCCGAGCGGATCCAGCGCGAGAGCACCCGGCTCGGCCGGCTCGTCTCCGAGCTGCTGGAGCTGTCCCGGCTGCAGGGCGCCGAGCGGCTGCCCGACCCGGAGCCGGTGTCCGTCGACGCGGTGATCGCCGAGGCGCTGGACCGGGCCCGCACCAGCGCCGCCGCCAAGCACATCGAGCTGGTCGTCGTCGGCACCCGCGGGCTGACCGTGTACGGCAACGACAGCCAGTTCGCGACCGCGCTGGGCAACCTGGTGGAGAACGCGGTGGCGTACTCGCACGAGCAGTCGGCGGTGGTGGTCAGCGCGCTGGCCGAGGGCGACCGGGTCGACATCAGCGTCTCCGACCAGGGCATCGGCATCGGCCCGGGGGATCTGGACCGGGTCTTCGAGCGCTTCTACCGCGCCGACCAGGCGCGCTCGCGCTCCACCGGCGGCACCGGCCTGGGCCTGGCCATCGTCAAGCACATCGCCACCAACCACGGGGGCCGGGTCGACGTGCGCAGCCGCCTCGGCGGTGGCTCGACGTTCACCCTCCGGCTACCCACCAGACCCCCGGAGGCGATGCTTCCGCTACCCGCCTCCTTTGAGATCGATGCGTCGCCGACCGGCGGCGAGCCCGCGCAGACCCGCACGACGCCGGCCGCGGCTCCCACGGCGGGCGGCGCGGCACCGGCGGCAGACGCCGTCGACCTCGCGACCGACGGCGCGGACCCCGCGCCCGCGGCCGCGAACCCCGCACGACCGGCTCAGACCGGCTGACTGGCAAACCCGAAAGGTGGGCATGATGTCCCGCGTACTGGTGGTCGAGGACGAGGAGTCGTTCTCGGACGCGCTGTCGTACATGCTGCGCAAGGAAGGGTTCGAGGTCTCCGTCGCGGCGACCGGCACCGCCGCGCTCACCGAGTTCGACCGCACGGGCGCCGACATCGTGCTGCTGGACCTGATGCTGCCGGAGATGTCCGGCACCGAGGTCTGCCGGCAGCTGCGGCAGCGCTCGCACGTGCCGATCATCATGGTCACCGCGCGGGACAGCGAGATCGACAAGGTGGTCGGGCTGGAGATCGGCGCCGACGACTACGTGACCAAGCCGTACTCCCCCCGCGAGCTGGTCGCCCGGATCCGGGCCGTGCTGCGCCGCCAGTCCACCGACGTGGTGGAGGTGGCCGGCGGCACGCTGGCGGCCGGGCCGGTGCGCATGGACGTGGAGCGGCACGTGGTGACCGTGGACGGCGCCCCGGTGCAGCTGCCGCTGAAGGAGTTCGAGCTGCTGGAGCTGCTGCTGCGCAACGCGGGCCGGGTGCTGACCCGCGGCCAGCTGATCGACCGGGTGTGGGGCGCCGACTACGTCGGCGACACCAAGACCCTGGACGTACACGTGAAGCGCCTGCGCTCGAAGATCGAGCCGGAGCCCTCCACCCCCCGCTACCTGGTCACCGTCCGCGGCCTCGGCTACAAGTTCGAGCCGTAGGCAATACCACGACCGCGTCATCCGAGCGCAGCGGAGGATGACCAAAGGCGCCGCGGTTGCCGGCCGCTCGGCGTCATCCGGAGCGAACGCGCAGGATGACGCCGATTAAGGCCGCAGAGCGGCGCCTTCATACTGCAGAGCGGCGCCTTCATGTTGCAGTCAACCTTTGGCCGTGGGCCGTCGTCCTTGGTGGGCGACGGAAGGAGAGCCTGTGCGGTCGACAGACGCGTACGCCGGGCTGGCGGAGCTGGTCGCTGAGCGCGGCCCGGCCCTGCTGGCCACGGCGGCCCTGCTCAGCGGCGGGCGCGCCGGCGGGGAGGACCTGCTCCAGGCGGCCCTGGAACGCGTGCTGCGCTCCTGGCGCCGCATCGACGGCGACACCGAGGGCTACCTGCGCCGGACCATGTACCACCTGGCGGTGGACGGCTGGCGCCGGCGGCTGCGGCGGCGGGAGGTGGTCGGCGACTTCGAGCCGCCCGCCGAGCCCGACGCCGCCGACGGCTTCGCGCTGCGCCACGCGCTGGTGCAGGCGCTGGCCCAGCTGCCGCCCCGGCAGCGGGCGGTGCTGGTGCTGCGGTACTGGGAGCAGCTCAGCGAGGCCGAGGCGGCGGCCGTGCTCGGCTGCTCGGTCGGCACGGTGAAGTCCAGCGCCTCGCGGGGCCTGGCCCGGCTGCGCGAGATCACGGCCCCGTGGGCTCTCGACGATTCCTCTCTCCGGATCGGAGCATGACCATGAGCACCCACCTGGAAGACGAGCTCGCGGCGGCGATGCGCGAGCAGACCGCGGGTATGCGCCCCGGCGCCGACCTGCTGGACCGGGCGGCCCGGCGTAACCGCCGCCGCACCCTCGGCATGGGGGTCGGCACGGGCGTCTTCGGCCTGGCCGCCGTGCTGGCGGTGACGATGACGATGACGGCGCTGGGCGGCCCGCCCGCGGCGCCCCCGGCCGACGCCGGGCCGCCGGCCGCGCCGCTGGTGCTGACCGCCGCGCAGGTGACCGAGCGGGCGGTGGCGGCGCTGGCCGACGACGACGTGCAGCACGTGTACGCGGAGATCAACGCCCCCGGCCGGGGGGCCGACCACGACGAGCAGTGGTACGACGTGACCACTGGTCAGGCCCGGCGCTCCAGCCGGACCGCCGACGGCGCGCCGCACACCGATATGTGGATCACTCTCGCGAGCGACACCATGACCAGCACGTTCGTCGACCACTCGCAGCGCACCTGGTACAGCTTCACGCGCACCCTGCACAGCGTCAGCCCGTCCGACGGCGGGCGGCTGACCGGCCCCGCGGGCGGCACGCCGGAGGAGCTCCGGGCGGCGCTGAGCCGGGGCGACTTCGCCCTGGTCGGCTCGGAGACACTGGACGGCAGGGCGGTGCACCACCTGCGCCGCAGCCACGAGGGCGGCGCGGACGACCTGTGGGTGGACGCGGTGACCTACCGGGCGGTGCGGCGGGACATCGTCAAGCACTCGCCGGACGGCGACATCCGGGTGCGGCTGGACTTCGAGTGGCTGCCGCGGGACGCGGCGGCGCTGGCCCCGTTCACGGTGCGGGTGCCCGGCGGGTACCGCAAGATCGACCTCGCCGAGCCGGTGGTGGCACCGACCGCGCGCTGAGCGCGGCGAGCCGCCGTCCCGCGCGCGGGGCGGCGGCTCAGTAGAGGTCGCGCAGGGCCTGGGCGATCTGCTCGATCTCGCGCAGCTCGCCGGTGCACACGGCGATGACCAGGTCGTACGCGGCGTCCTGGTCGAGCGCGGCGAGCCGGCGGCGGCTGACCGCCCCGTTCACGGTGAGGAAGGCGGTGGCCGCGATCCAGCCGATGCGCTTGTTGCCGTCCACGAAGGGATGGTTGCGGGTCAGCGACTGGAGCAGCGCCGCCGCCTTGGTCCACAGGTCGGGGTAGAGGTCGGTGCCGAACGCGGTGCCGCGCGGGCGGGCCACCGCCGACTCGACCAGTCCGTGATCGCGCACGGCGACGCCCAGCCGGTCGGCGATGGCGATGACGTCCGCGTACGTCGGGACGTAGACCTCGCTCACTGGGCGAGCCGGGCGAGCAGGTCGCCGTGCAGGGCGAAGACGTCGCCGGCGGCCGCGGCGAAGCCCTCCGGACCGGGCTCGCGAGCCGGGTCGGTCTCGGGCAGGTCGTCCAGTGCGGCCAGGCGCTCCTCGTCGGCCGCCGCCTGGGCGGGTGCCCGGCGCGCCCGCATCTGCTCCTCGCTCATGACTCCTCCTCGCCGTGCTCGCCGTCGTGCGCAGCATCCGGCACCGAGCTGACGCTCCCGCAGGAGCCCGTTCCGCGCCGGGCTCGCTCAGGACCGCTTCTGGTCGCGTACCGGTGCCTCGAGGTTATCCCGCGGGGCAAGCAGCTTGAGCGGCCTGCGTTCGCGCGCGGCGACCGTGGCGGGATGCTCGGCGACCAGGCCGTGCTTCTCGCGTTCGGCGCACAGCTCGGCGAGCTTCGCGTACGCCTGCGCGCCGACCAGCGCGGTGAGCTCCGGGGCGTAGCTGACGTACATCGGCTCGGTGCCGGTGTGCGCGTCCGGCGACGAGGTGCACCACCAGTGCAGGTCGTGCCCGCCCGCGCCCCAGCCGCGCCGGTCGAACTCGCCGATCACCGAGACCAGGATCTTGGTGTCGTCGGGGCGCTTGGTCCACTGCTGGTCGCGCCGGATCGGCAGCTGCCAGCACACGTCGGGCTTGTACTCCAGCGGGTGCTTGCCGTCGCGCAGCGCCTGGGCGTGCAGCGCGCAGCCGCCCCCGCCGGGGAAGTCCGCGTCGTTGAGGAAGACGCACGGGCCCTCCTCGCCGTCGGGGCCCTTCTGGGTGGCGGTGCGCCGGGCCGGCTTCTCGTCGTGCAGCTCGTCCAGCTCGGTCCACTTGTCGAAGCCGCGCACGTGGTGCTGCCAGGTGCCCTTGTCGAGGCGCTTGACCGCGGCCTTGACCCGTTTGACGTCGTCGGCGTCGGTGAAGAACGCCCCGTGCGAGCAGCAGCCCTCCTGCTCGCGGCCGGCGATGATGCCCCGGCAGGCGCTGCCGAACACGCACGTCCAGCGCGACAGCAGCCAGGTCAGGTCGGCGCGGATCAGGTGGGCCGGATCCGCCGGGTCGGCGAACTCGATCCACTCCCGCGGGAAGTCCAGCGAAGTCTCGCCCTCGTGCTCCACGAGTCCCAGCCTACGGCGGGCCGGTGCACCGATAACGTAGGCGCATGCGGCTCGGTGTCCTCGATGTCGGATCCAATACAGTTCACCTCCTCGTGGTGGACGCGCACCGCGGTGCGCACCCGTGGCCCGCCCACTCCCAGAAGGAGCGGCTGCGCCTGGCCGAGCAGCTCGGCGAGGCGGGGGAGCTGACCATCGCCGGGGCGGACGCGCTGGTGAAGGCGTGCGCCCAGGCCAAGGCGGCGGCCGAGGGGCTGGGCGCGGAGGAGCTGATGGCGTTCGCGACCTCGGCGGTCCGCGACGCGACCAACTCGGCCCAGGTGCTGCGCCGGGTGTACGAGGAGACCGGCGTCGACCTGAAGGTGCTCTCCGGCGAGGATGAGGCCCGGATGACCTTCCTCGCCGTACGCCGCTGGTTCGGCTGGTCGGCGGGGCGGCTGCTGGTGCTCGACATCGGCGGCGGCTCGCTGGAGCTGGCGGCGGGCATCGACGAGGCGCCGACGGTCGCGGTGTCGCTGCCGCTGGGCGCCGGGCGGGTGACGCGGCGCTGGCTGAACGCCGACCCGCCGGGCGCGGCGGAGCTCGCCGCGCTGGAGTCGTACGTGGACGAGCAGCTGATGCACCGCGAGCTGGACGAGCTGAAGGGCTGGGAGATCGCCGCGGCGACCTCGAAGACGTTCCGCTCGCTGGCCCGGCTGGCCGGCGCCGCGCCCAGCGGCGACGGGCTGTGGGCGCCGCGCGCGCTGACCCGGCGCGGCCTGCACCAGGTGCGGGGCTTCATCCAGCGCATCCCCTCGGCGGGGCTGGCCGAACTGGACGGAGTCAGCGCGAGCCGGGCGCACCAGCTGCTCGCCGGGGCGGTTGTGGCGGAGGCCGCAATGCGGCGACTGGGCGTCGAGGAGCTGCGCATCTGTCCCTGGGCACTGCGCGAAGGTGTCATCCTCACCCGCCTGGATCAGCTGACTACGGGCTGACCGGGGCTACCCTGGAACGCGTGTCCGTGCCGGTGCTCCTTTCCAGTTCGTCCGTGTTCCCCGAGCCCACCGCCGCCGCTTTCGAGCTCGCGGCGTCGCTGGGCTACGACGGTGTCGAGGTCATGGTGTGGACCGACGCCGTCAGCCAGGACGCGGGCGCGCTGCGCGGCCTCTCCAAGCACTACGGCGTCCCGGTGCTGTCGATCCACGCGCCCTGCCTGCTGGTGACCCAGCGGGTGTGGAGCCCCGACCCGAAGGAGCGGCTGCGCCGCGCGGTGCTGCTCGCGGACACGCTGAGCGCGCCGACGGTCGTGGTGCACCCGCCGTTCAGCTGGCAGCGCGACTACGCCCGCAGCTTCACCGACACCGTGTCGCGGCTGGCGCACCGGCACACCGGGGTGCGCATCGCGGTGGAGAACATGTACCCGGTGCGGATGGGCCGCCGCCAGGTCGTGCCGTACCACCCTGGCTGGGACCCGACCGACACCGGCTACGACTCCTACACCCTGGACCTGTCGCACTGCGCGGCCTCGCGCTCCGACGCCATGGAGATGGCCGACACGATGGGCGAGGGGCTCGCCCACATCCACCTCGGCGACGGCACCGGCGAGGGCCGGGACGAGCACCTGGTGCCCGGCCGGGGCACCCAGCCGTGCGCCCGGCTGCTGGAGTCGCTGGACCGGCGCGGGTTCACCGGCTCGGTGGCGATGGAGGTGGCCACCCGCAAGGCCGGCAGCCGCGCCGCCCGGGAGGCCGACCTCGCCGAGGCGCTGGAGTTCGCGCGCACGCACCTCGCCGCGCCGAGCACCGCCAACGCCTGAGTCTCCGCGACCACTACATGAGCAAAGCTCCCGGCACGCTGTCCGTACAGCGCCCGGGAGCTTTGCTCACGGAAGGGGTGGTCAGCCGACGGGGGTCAGGCTCGCCTGCTGCGGGACCTCGGGCTTGAGCCGGGCCGTGGTGGCGGCGTGCTCGGTGATCGCGGCCTTCTTGCGGGCGCGGTGGGCCGCCACGTGGGAGCGGGTGGCGCACCGCTCCGAGCAGAAGCGGCGGCAGTTGTTCGACGAGGTGTCGAGGTAGACGTTGCCGCAGCGCTCGTCGGCGCAGACGCCGAAGCGGGCGCTGCCGTACTCGCAGAGCCAGACCGACAGGCCCCAGACGGCGCCGGCAAGGTACTCCGCGCTGACCGCCGAGCCGCGGCTGGTGACGTGGATGTGCCAGTTCCCGGACTCGTGCCCGGAGATGCGGGGATGCACGGGATGTGCTTCGAGCAGCGAGTTGAGCTCGTTGACGGCCTCGCGTTCGCGGCCGTTGGCGCCGTGCTCGAACACCTCGCGCAGCCGACGCTGGGCCTTGCGGAACACCTGCAGGTCGCGTTCGGTGGCGTCCTCGCACATCCAGTCCGGCCCCGGCAGGACAGCGCGGAGCTGGCTCAGGTCGTCCAGCGGCGCGTTGACAAGATCAACAGCCGTTCGGGCGTACGCATCGAAGTTCACCCGACAAAGGTAGTGCAACTATGGCGTGCGTGGGGTGTCAACATAGTGGGGGATGAACCGCGCGTGACCGTCCGTGATCAGGTTGATGCTCTCGCGTAGTCCCAGTCCCGCCGACTCGCCGTCGATCATCCACGAGCCGAGCACCACATGGTTGCCGTCGAACGACGGCAGGGCACGGAATTCCTGGAAGCAGTGCCCGCCCTCGCCGTAGATACCCTCGGTGAACTGCTCGCCCTGCGCAGTGACGATCCGCACATTGGCGCCCTCGCGGCCGAGCAGCGGCTTGGCCACGTACTCGGTCATGTCGCGGGGGCCGTCCAGGTATGCCGGCAGCAGCAGCTCGTGGTCCGGGTAGAGCTCCCAGAGCACCGCCAGCAGCGCCTTGTTCGACAGCAGCAGCTTCCAGGCCGGCTCCAGCCAGGTGGTCGGCGTGCCCGGGTCCAGCGCGAGCCGCCCGTACGGCTCGGCGACCATCCACTCCCACGGGTAGAGCTTGAAGATCGTGTTGATCGGGTCGCCGGCGCTGTCGCGGAAGCGGCGCCCGTCCCAGGCGATGTCGAGCATCGGGGTGACCTTCACGTCGAGCCCGGCCTGGTGCGCCGTGTCGGCCAGGTACCCCACGGTCATCAGGTCCTCGAACGTCTCCTCGAGGTTCGACCACGCGAAGTACACCGGGCCCTCGGCGAACCGGGGCGCCAGCCCGCGCCAGCCCTCGATCAGCCGCTCGTGCATGCTGTTCCACTGGTCCAGCCCCGGCCGGGTGTCGGTGAGCCAGAACCACTGGATGATCGACGCCTCCAGCAGCGAGGTCGGGGTGTCGGCGTTGTACTCCAGCATCTTGGGCGGGCCGCTGCCGTCGTACCAGAGATCGAACCGGCCGTAGAGCGTCGGCGGCTGCTCGCGCCACACCCGGCTGACCTCCTCCTGCGCCCACGCGGGGATGCCGAACTCGGCGAACCGGCCCCGCTCCACCATGTGCCCGGCCGCGGCCAGGCACATCCGGTGCAGCTCCTCGGTCGCCTCCTCCAGCCGCAGCACCTCGTCCAGGCTGAACGAGTAGCAGGCCGACTCGTCCCAGTACGGCGTGGTCGCGCCGTCGTCGAGCTTGGTGTCGGAGTAGAGCATGCCCTGCGCCCGGACCGTCTCGCGCCAGCCCGGCCGGGGTTCGATCTGATGCCGCCGCACGCGCTCAGCCTCCGCAGGAGGCCAGGTGCGTGCCGAAGCCGCCCGAGGACGGCAGCGCCTCGGACGTGGCCGGGGGCTCGGCCAGGCGGATGCCCGAGTTGCCGGCGGCGAAGACCGTACGCGGCGCGGGCATGCTGTCGCAGTCGTCGTCGTCATCGAGGGCGCAGGCGAGCGCGCCGACCAGCAGGACGACACCGCCGATGATCACGGCGGGGGAGCGGAGCGGGTTCTTGTCGGTCACGTCTGATGTTGTAGCCGACGGCGACAAGTACCCGACAGCCCAGACATCGAACAGTGCTCTTGTATACAGAGAACCGATGTCCCGGGAAGGCTCCGGCACAGGCGCGTTACGCTGCCCTCATGCTTCGCTCCGTGATCCTCGCCGCCGCCCGATCCCAGAGGGTGGAACACCTCGTAGAGACCGCACCGATCAGCCGTGACGTCGTCAAGCGCTTCGTCGCGGGCACCGGAACGCGCGAGGCGCTCGAGACGACCAGGCAGCTCGCGGACGCCGGGCTCGCCATCACCCTGGACAACCTGGGCGAGGACACCCTCACCGCGGAGCAGGCCAACACCACCAAGGAGGCGTACCTCGAACTCCTGGCCGAGCTGGGCCGGGCCGGGCTGACCGGCAACCGGGCCGCCGAGGGCGACGTGGTGGTCGCCACCGCCGAGGTCAGCCTCAAGCTCTCCGCCCTGGGCCAGGCCTTCGACGAGCAGCTCGCCGAGAAGAACGCGCGCGAGATCTGCGAGGCCGCCGCCGCGATCGGCACCACGGTGACCCTCGACATGGAGGACCACACGACCACCGACTCGACGCTGGACATCCTCTCCCGGCTGCGCCGCGACCACCCCGGCACCGGCGCGGTGCTGCAGGCCTACCTGCGCCGCACCGAGAGCGACTGCCGGGAGCTGGCCACCGCCGGATCGCGGGTGCGGCTGTGCAAGGGCGCGTACAAGGAGCCCGAGCACGTGGCGTACCAGGCCCCGCTCGAGGTCGACAAGTCCTACGTGCGGTGCATGAACATCCTCATGGCGGGCGAGGGCTACCCGATGCTGGCCACGCACGACCCGCGGCTGATCGCGATCGCGCAGGACCGGGCCAAGTGGTTCGACCGCTCGCCGGACGAGTTCGAGTTCCAGATGCTGTACGGCATCCGGCCCGAGGAGCAGGCCCGCCTCGCCCGCGCCGGGCACACCGTGCGCGTCTACGTGCCCTACGGCACCGAGTGGTACGGCTACCTGATGCGCCGCCTCGCCGAGCGCCCGGCCAACCTCACCTTCTTCGCCCGCGCCCTGGTCTCGAAGAAGTAGCCGAGCAGCCGCTCCCGGGGACGTCGCGCGCCGTGGCGTCCCCGTCCCCGTGCTGCTCCGGCTGCTCAGGGCGTATGCGATCCGCTGGCCTATCGCGCCGTGCCGCGCGTTGGTAGCGTCCTCGACCGTGCACCCCGAGGACCCGAACGATGCCGCCGGCCCCGCCCTGCCACCAGGCTGGCAGCCGTTCGAGGACGACGGGACCGGGCCGGTCGACCCGTGGGCGCAGGACGCCCCCGACCTGCCCGACGACCGCCTGCCGCTGGACCACGAGGACCCGACGCCGTCCGCGGTGATCATGGCCGCGCACTCGGCCGCCCCGCCACCGGTCGCACTGCCCCCGGCCGAGCCGCCGACGGTGCCGCCGGACGCCCCCGCGCCACCGCCCCCGGATCCGTTGTCGGCGCAAGCCGCGACCGTGCTCCCCGCAGCGCCCCCGCCGGACACCACGACCGTGCTGCCCGGCCCGCCTGCGCCGCCCGCCGCGCCACCAGCGGGCACCGCAGCCTGGCCCCCGGTGCAGCCGCAGGGTGGCAGTGGCGCCTGGCCGGTGGTGCAGCCGCAGGGTGGCAGTGGCGCCTGGCCGGTGGTGCAGCCGCAGGGTGGCAGTGGTGCGTGGCCGGTGGTGCAGCCGCAGGGTGGCAGTGGTGCCTGGCCATTGGTGCAGCCGCCGGCCGGGCATCCGGTGTCCGCGATGCCCGGTCACCCGCCGCAGCAGGTGCCGTCGTGGCCGGTCGTGCCCCCGCCGCGCCGCCGCTGGGGCCGCCTGATCGCCCTGCTCGCGGTGCTGCTGGTGCTGGCCTGCGTGGCGGCCGGGGGGCTGGCCGTGGTGGCGTTCCCGTGGCTGCGGGACCGCGTCACGGGCGGCGACAGCGGTCCGGCGGGCTCCGCGCCGAGTCCCGGACCGGGCGCGTCGCTGCCGGTGCGCCAGGCGTGGATCAAGGAACGGATCGGCGCGGCGCTGGTCGCGCAGCAGAAGGCGCTGCTGGGCGGGGACGAGCCGGGCTATCTCGCGGTGCTCGACCCGGCGGCGTCGCCGCAGGTGCAGGACGGGCTGCGCCGGCAGTTCAAGTCCCTGCGGGCGATGCAGGTGGCGGCCTGGACCGAGCAGCCGACCCACCCGCTGCCGGCGCCCGACGGGCAGAGCTGGCTCACCGAGCTGCGCAGCACGCCCTGCTTCGTCACGCCCACCTGCGCCCCCGCGCCGGCGCGGGCGAACACCCGCTGGCGGATCGCGGACGGCCGGGCGCTGCTCTACGAGTGGACCCCGGTGAACAGGCAGCCGTCGCCGCATCCGTGGCAGGTGGCGGAGCTGGTGGCCGTCGCGGGCAGCCGGACCGTGGTCGCGACCACGCCGGAGCACGCCGGTCGGCTCAAGGGCCTGCTGGCCGAGGCGGAGAAGGCGGCCAAGGTCGCCGACCGGTTCGCCCGGGGCGGCAGCGTGCCACCGCGGTACGTCGTCTACCACGCCGGGGACGACGCGTGGGGCACCTGGTTCTCCTGGCAGCCGGGCCAGCACGTCAGCGGGGTGTCGGTGCAGGTGAGCGACGAGCGGTGGGAGGTCATGCTCAACCATCGCGACTCCCGGCCCGCCGTGGTCGGCGGCGTGCTGCGCCACGAGCTCGCCCATGCGGCCTCCCTGGCCGGGCCGCACAAGGACGCCGACGACCTGTGGTGGCTGCACGAGGGGCTGGCCGACTACGCGGGACTGAACGGCAGGCCGGTCCGGGAGTACCTCCGGCTGCCCGACATCCGGCGGCTGATGGACAACTGGGACGGCGACGTCGAGTTCGAGCTGCCCGCCGAGGGCACCGCCGCCTGGATCGTGTCCGGGCGCTACGGCATCAGCGGCCTCACCGCGCGCCACCTCGCCGACCGGTTCGGCGAGGCGAAGTTCGTCGAGTTCTTCCACCGGGTCGTCCACGACGGCAAGCCGGTGACCGAGGCCGCGCCGCAGGTGTTCGCGGTGTCGTGGACCGCCCTGGAGCGCGATTGCGCCGCGTACATTCGGCGTACCGCCGCCTGATCTTGGCGAAAGCCTCGCATCGGTCACAACCGTCCCGGTACCGTACTCATTACACAGGAACCCGCCCGTCACGACAGGGAGGTGGGGCTGATCATGATCGGATCAGCACGGCAGGACGCCCGGCTGGCAGAGGTCAGGTTTCTCACCGTCGCCGAGGTGGCGACGCTCATGCGGGTCTCGAAGATGACGGTCTACCGTCTCGTCCACTCCGGGGAGCTCTCCGCGGTGCGCGTCGGGCGGTCGTTCAGAGTCCCTGAGCAGGCGGTTCAGGAGTACCTGCGGGGTGCCTTCTCGGAGCAGTGAGGTAGTCCGCCTCACTCGGACGGTGACCCCTGGCAGTGCGCGCCCGGCTGCTCGGTTACCCTGAACGGGTTCCACCACCGTCAACTTCGAGGGGATGCCGTATGGGCTCCGTGGTCAAGAAGCGCCGCAAGCGCATGGCGAAGAAGAAGCACCGCAAGCTGCTGCGCAAGACCCGCGTCCAGCGTCGCCGTCTCGGTAAGTGAGGCATGCGCCCGGGTGCCGTGAATTCTCCGGCGACCTGGGCGCCGAACCGCGAGACCCTGCGGCGGGCCTGACGGCCCGCCGGGTCCGCGGTGCTCCTCGACAATCTTCGCCGTCCCGGGGAGGCGCGTCATGACCGCGGTAACCACCGGCACCGCCGGTGACCGCGCACGCGCACCCCGGGTCGTCATCGTCACCGGCGTCAGCCGGTTCCTCGGCGCGACCGTCGCCGCCCGCATCGCCGCCGACCCCCGGGTCCGGCGCGTGATCGGGGTGGACCGCACCGACCCGCCCGCAGAGCTCGCCCCGCTGCTGCGCGGCATCACGCTGCGCCGGGTCGATCTGACCGACGGCGCGGCCTCGCTGGTCGGGCTCGGCGCCGAGGCGCTGGTGCACCTGGCCATCATGTCCTCGCCCGACCCCGCCGCCGGCGGGCGCGCGGCGATGAAGGACCAGAACGTCATCGGCACGCTGCAACTGCTGGCCGCGTGCCAGCAGATGCCCTCGCTGCGCCGCCTGGTGGTGCGCTCGTCGACCGCGGCGTACGGGGTCTCGTTCCGCGACCCGGCGGTGTTCACCGAGGACACCGAGCCCCGGGACGTGCCGCGCGGCGGCTACGGCCGCGACATCCTCGACATCGAGGCGTACGTGCGCGGCTTCCGGCGCCGCCGCGCCGACGTGGTCACCACGGTGCTGCGCTTCGCCCCGTTCATCGGGCCGCAGGCCGACACCGCGCTGTCGAAGTTCCTGGCCCGCCCCATGGTGCCGACCGTGCTGGGACGCGACCCGCGACTGCAGTTCATCCACGTCGACGACGCGCTGGAGATCCTGCGCCGCTCGGTGCTGGAGGACCACCAGGGCACGTTCAACGTGGCGGGGCCGGGCACGCTCACGCTGTCGCAGGCCGTGCGCCGGTCCGGGCGCATCGAGCTGCCGGTGCCGGAGCCGGCCATGCACGCCGCCGCCTCGGTCGGCCGCGGCGTCGCCGGGCTGAGCCTGGACCAGGTGGACCTGTTCGTGCACGGGCGGGTGGTCGACACCGCCCGGCTGGTCCGGCAGTATGGCTTCACGCCCCGCTCGACCGCCGCCGCCTTCGACGACTTCGTCCGGGCCCAGGAGTCCGACGCGGTCATCACCCCGGCCCGGGTGGCCGCCGCCGAGCAGCGGCTGCTCGACATGATCCGGTCGGTACGCGAGAAGCGGAAGGTGACCAGGTGACCAGACCCGAGATCGCGCCCGACATCGACGACGAGTTCGACGAGCGGGTCGCGGCCGGGCTCGCGTTCCTGCGCCGCCGCCTGTCCGGGCAGTACGAGATCGACGAGTTCGGCTTCGACCCGGAGCTGACCGACCAGGTGTTCCAGCCGCTGCTGCGCCAGCTCTACCGCCGCTGGTTCCGCACCGAGGTGATCGACGTCAAGAACCTGCCCGCCGAGGGCGGGGCGCTGGTCGTCGGCAACCACTCCGGCACCATCGCGCTGGACGCGCTGATGCTCACCGTCGCCTGCCACGACGAGCACCCTGCCCACCGCCACCTGCGGCTGCTCGGCGCGGACCTGGTGTTCCGCATGCCGTTCGTGTCGGAGCTGGCCCGCAAGTCCGGCGCGACGCTGGCCTGCAACCCCGACGTGGAGCGGCTGCTGACCAACGAGGAGCTGGTGGGCGTCTTCCCGGAGGGATTCAAGGGCGTCGGCAAGCGTTTCGTCGACCGGTACAAGCTGCAGCGGTTCGGCCGGGGCGGGTTCGTCTCGGCGGCGCTGCGCACCCGCAAGCCCATCGTGCCGGTGGCCATCGTCGGCGCGGAGGAGACCTATCCGATGCTCGGCAGCATCAAGCCGCTGGCCCGGCTGATCGGCGCGCCGTACTTCCCGGTGACCCCGACGTTCCCGTGGCTGGGGCCGCTGGGGCTGGTCCCGCTGCCGAGCAAGTGGCTGATCCGCTTCGGCGAGCCGATCGACACCGAGCCGTTCGCCGACCAGGCCGACGATCCCGCGGTGGTGTTCAACCTCGCCGACCAGGTCCGCGAGACCATCCAGTCGATGCTGCACGAGACCCTGGACCTGCGCCCCGACCCCTTCGGCGAGTAGGCGGCCACATTTGTGGGAGTACAGTTACCATAACTGTGGTCCCACAAGTCGAGGAGCCGCCATGCTGCCGAGGCCGTCGGTCATGTTCGACCGGGACCGCGAATGGGGCGCGCTCAGCCGGTTCATCCTCGACGAGCAGCCCGGGGCGACCCTCGGCGTCGTCTCCGGCCGCCGCCGGCAGGGCAAGACGTTCCTGCTCGACGCCGCCTGCCGGGCGGCGGGCGGCTTCTTCTTCGGCGCCACCGAGGCGACGGACCTGGACTCGCTGCACCGGCTGAGCGCGGCGCTCACCGAGTTCACCAGGCCCGCCACCCCGATCCGGCTGGACTCCTGGCACGAGGCCGTGGACGCGCTGCTGGCGCTCGGCCGGCAGCGGCCGGTGCCGGTGGTGCTGGACGAGTTCCCCTACCTGGCCAAGGCCAACCCGTCGCTGCCGTCGATCATCCAGGCGGCGTTCGGCCCGCTGCGGACCGAGCGGGTCGAGTCGCAGACCCGGCTGCTGCTCTGCGGGTCGGCGATGTCGTTCATGGGCGGCCTGCTCGCCGGCAACGCGCCGCTGCGCGGCCGGGCGGGCCTGGAGCTGGTCGTGCGCACCCTCGACCACCGGCTGGCCGCCGAGTTCTGGGAGCTGACCGATCCACGGCTGGCGGTGATGGTCAACGCGGTCGTCGGCGGCACCCCCGCGTACCGCCGGGAGCTGGCCCGCAACGACTCCCCGGCCGACGCCGCCGACTTCGACGGGTGGGTGACCCGGACCGTGCTCAACCCGGAGAGCCCGCTGTTCCGGGAGGCGCGGTACCTGCTCGCCGAGGAGCCCGACCTGCGCGACACCGCGCTCTACCACTCGGTGCTGGCCGCGGTCGCGGAAGGCAACGCCACCCGCGGCGGCATCGCGAGCTACCTGGGCCGCAAGGCCGCCGACATGGCGCACGCCCTCGACGTGCTGGAGGACGCCGGCCTGATGGCCCGGGACGCGGACGCGTTCCGGGACAACCGCAGCACCTACCGCATCGCCGAGCCGCTGATCAGCTTCTACGGCGCGGTGATGCGGCCGGTCTGGAGCCAGCTGGAGCGGCCGGGCAGCGCGGAGCGGGTCTGGCAGCAGGCCCGGCGGCGGTTCGAGAGCAACGTGATCGGCCCCCGGTTCGAGCAGATCTGCCGCGAGTGGGCGATGTACCACGACGACGCGGAGCTGCTGGGCGGGCTGCCCGCGCGGGTGGGCACCGGCGTGGTCAACGATCCCGGGCAGCGGGTCGCCCACGAGGTGGACGTGGTCACCGTCGGCGTCGCCGACGGCGCCCGCAAGCCTCCGCTGCTGTCCATCGGCGAGGCCAAGTGGAACGAGGTGATGGGGGTGCCCCAGCTGACCCGGCTGCGGCGCATCCGCGAGCTGGTCACCGCGGGCGGCCGGTACGACACCACCGGCACGAGACTGGCCTGCTACAGCGGCGCGGGCTTCACCGCCGAGCTGCGCGCCGCCGCGGCCCGGGGCGAGGTCGTGCTCGTCGACCTGGCCACCGTCTACGGCAGGCCGCCTGCATGAGCAGGGCTCCGGTGACGGCATCACCGGAGGGGCGGGTCAGAGCTCCCGCAGGTCGAGGGCGTGCCAGATCAGGGTCTCGTTGTCGCCGGTGGACCACCACAGCACGCCGCCACGGGCGGCGACCCGGCCTGCGGCGTCGCTGACCAGGGTGAGGGTGCGGGTGCTCAGGTCGTACAGCAGCAGCCTGCTGCTGGTGAGGATCGGGCTGGACCGGGTGTAGATCTCGAAGCGGTCCAGCAGGGCCACGTCGGCCACGGCCGAGGAGACCGCGCCGCTGATCGTGGCGGTCCGGTCCGAGCCGTCCGGGCGGGCCAGCTCGATGGCGGTGGACGCCTCGGTGCTGCCGATCACGATGGACCGGCACCAGGCGTGCGAGCAGCTCAGCAGCTCGTTGACGCGGACGCCGACGACGGTTCGCTGCCCGGTGGCGACGTTGTGCACGGTCACCTCGCCGGCGTCCGCGGCCGATTCGCTGACCAGCCACGGCCAGGTGCTGATGGCGTACCCGCCGGGCAGCTCGCGGACCTCCGGGACGCCGCCGGTCAGCGGGACGGTGCGCAGGGCGGACCAGCCCTCCCGGTCGCTGTCGGCCATCCAGCTCACCCGGCCGTCGTGCAGGGTGAGGTCGCCCTGCTTGTCGAAGAGCATGACGGCGCCGGTGTCCTCGGTGACCACCCGCGCGGCCCCGCCGTCCAGCCGGGCCGCCCAGATGCGGGTGCGCCCGGACCCGTCCGGGTCGCTGGACAGCTCGACCCAGACCAGCTCGGCGCCGTCGCTGGTGAACCCGGCGAACTCGCCCGCCTGGTCCTGGGGCATGCGGCGCAGCTCGCGCAGCCCGTCGCCGGAGCGCAGCAGCAGGCGCACGTCGGTGCCGCCGGGCACCTGCGCGGTGCCGACCGAACGCTGCGAGTCCAGAAAGAACATCGGGGTGTACGCGGCGCCGTCGGGCAGCGTGCCGGGCGTGTCCTGGACCCGTGCCCCGGCGTACGCCTCGGCCAGGGTCAGGTCGCCGGTGCGCGGCGGGGCGGGCGGCTGCCGGGGGTCGAGCGTCAGCATGGCCCCGGCCGCGCTCAGCGCGGCGAACAGGGCGATCGCGCGGGTCACCGGCAGCCCGGCGGGCAGCCGGAGGCGGCGTGCGGCGGTCACGGCTTCTTGCGGCGGCGGCTGAGGGCCATGCCTCCGGCGACCGCGCCGGCGACCACGCCCGCGCCGAGCGCGACGGGCACGGCGACCTTCGCGGCCTTGCGGCCGTGGCGGAAGTCGCGGATGTCCCAGCCCTGCAGGCGGGCCATCCGGCGCAGCGCGCCGTCGGGGTTGACGGCGACCGCCCGCCCCACCGTGGTCAGCATCGGCACGTCGTTGATCGAGTCGCTGTACGCCGTGCAGCGGGTCAGGTCGAGTCCCTCGGCGGCGGCCAGCGCCTCGATGGCGTGCGCCTTTGCCGGGCCGTGCAGCATCTCGCCGACCAGGCGCCCGGTGTACGCCCCGTCGTGGATCTCGGCGACCGTGCCGAGCGCACCGGTCAGCCCGAGCCGCGCCGCGATGACCCGGCCCAGCTCGACGGGGGCGGCGGTGACCAGCCACACCCGCTGCCCGGCGGCCAGGTGCTGGTCGGCCAGGGCACGGGTGCCGGACCAGATGCGGTCGGCCATCAGCTCGTCGAAGATCTCCTCGCTGAGCCGCTGCACGTCGTCGACCTGCCAGCCCGCGATGAAGGCGAGCGCGGCCTCACGGGCCTGCGCGATGTCGCCGGAGTGCTCGGCGGCCAGCAGCCGGAAGCGGGCCTGGCTGATGGCGAACCGGGCCAGGTCGATGGTGGTGAAGTAGCGCCGGGCGGCGAGCCCGCGGGCGAAGTAGTACAGCGAGGCGCCCTGCATCATCGTGTTGTCCACGTCGAAGAACGCGGCCCCGGTGCGGTCGGGCACGGTGACCGGCGCGGCACTGGGCGCGGGCACCCCGGCGCTGGTGGCCGCGGTCGCGACGGCGGCGATCGGCGCGGGACTGCGACGGCGTGCCATGGGCCCTCCTTCTGCGGCTGCGCCGGCCTGCGCGGCCGAGCGGGATCACGCCGCGGCGCGGCGCCGGACGATTCGTGCTCCGGCGCGCCCGGCCGGCGTGCACGTGACCGCTAGAGCGTATGCGCCGGAGGCCGCCGCACACAGTAGGGGCGCGGCGCCTGAAGTCGGCACCGCGCCCCGTGGACGTGCTGAACCCGCTAGCCGAGCAGGCCGCCGAGGATCCGGCCCAGCTCGCTGAGCAGCCCCTCGTCCTGCGTCTGCTCGGTCTCGCCCTCCGGAGCCGCCGTGGGCGACGCGGACGCACTCGGCGCCGCCGAGGCGGCCGGTGCGCCGGGGCCCGCGTTGACCTCGGGCTTGCCGCTCTCCTTGGTCTGCTGCGGCTCGCGCTGCTGCTCGGGGCGGGATGGCTGGGCCGCCGCCGCGTTGGCGCACGCGCCGGGCACGGCACCGAGCTTGTCGCTGCCGTTCGTGCCGGCGCCGCAGGCAAGTGCGGTGCGCGCCGCGCCGGAGCGCTTCTCGATCCGGTCCAGCAGGGCCAGCGAGCCGGTGACCTTGTCCCGGTCCGCGGTGCTGCCGTCGAGCAGCTGCCCGACGAGCATGCGCTGGTCGGCGACGAACCGGTCGACCGCGTCCAGGGCGGAGGTGTCCCGCCGCGCCATGGCGGAGGTGAACAGCATCCGTACGCCCTGGGCGGTGTCGCTGTCCATGTCGGTCAGCGCCGCGCCGAAGCCGGTGGCGTCGGCGCGCACGGCGTGCGCCTCCTGCAGCCGGGTGCGCGCGAACTCCAGGTAGAGGCGGCCGCGGGACAGGTCCGAGCCGGCCAGCGCCAGCTGCGCCTTCTCGGTCTGCCGCTTGACGCCGTAGAGGGCGTCGCCGGGGATCGCCTCACCGCTCGCCACCGACACGCCGGACAGCGCCAGCGTGCCGGCGGCGATGCCGACCACGATCGCCCCGCGGGCGCGGGCCCGCCCGGGGGTCCGGCCGGACCACGCCGCGGTGCGGCTGTCGTCGGCCTCCGGTCGGGCGGTGACGCCGATGCCGTCGCGCTCGGCGGTGGCGATCAGCTGGGCGCGCAGGTCCCGCTTGAACGTCGTCTCGGGCACGCCGGGCAGGGCCACCGTACGCAGTTGCTGCCCCACGGTGACCAGCTCGGTGAGCTGGCCGTCGAGGCGGGACCTGGTGTGGTGACGGCGACCGCCGTTGGCCTCGTCGAGTAGCTGGGCGAAGCGCTCGGCGCGCCGGCGATCGAACAGGGACGTGTTCACCGCGGGCACCCCCCTTCGCTGATCGCGGTGTATGTCGGAACGAGCGCCGAGATTGCCGCTCGCACCCGGTCAAACGGGACCAGGGCACGATCAGTTACGGCTGCTCGGGGCCTGTGACCGCCCCGAGTGACATGAATCACGTTCACGGTTGGAACCCCTCCGGCAGCAGGCGGGCCAGCGCGCGGACGGCGCGATACTGCAGCGCCTTGATGGCGCCTTCGTTCTTGCCCATCGCCTGGGCCGTCTCCGCGACGGAGAAGCCCTGCAGGAACCGCAGCACGATGCACTCCTGCTGCTCGGGGTTGAGCTGCTTGACCGCGGTCAGCAGCGCGACGTTGGTGATGTGGTCCACCACGGCGGTCTCCGGGCTGCCCTCGGGCCCCCGGTCCTCGCGGTCGGCGTCGAGCACGTCGCCGGTGGTGACCTCCAGCCGGTAGCGGCCGGACTTGAAGTGGTCGGCGACCAGGTTGCGGGCGATCGTGACCAGCCACGCGCCCAGGTCGCGGCCCTGCCAGGTGAAGCTGCTGATGCGCTTGAGCGCGCGCAGGAACGTGTCCGAGGTCAGGTCCTCGGCCAGCGGCCGGTTGCCGACCCGGAAGTAGATGAACCGGAACACGGTGTCGACGTAGCGGTCGTAGATCAGGCCGAACGCCTCGGCGTCGCCCTGCTGCGCCCGCTCGACCAGCGTCCACACCTCGTGTGCGGCGTCGCTGGGGTCCGGCCGGTCCGGGTAGCCGGTGCCGCCGGTGCCGGCGCCGCCCTCCTCGACCGCGGGCAGCACCTGGGTCTCGCCGTCCGCCGCGGTGGCCCCGCTGACCTGGGTCGGCATGCCGGTACGCGTGCCGTTGACCCGGCCGCCGACCGGCTTGGTGCCCGGCGGCTGGTGGCGGACCGCGGCGTCGTTGCCCTGGCGGGTGCGAATCCGCTGGGTGCCGCCGTCGCCACGTACCGCTGTGGCCAGCATCTCGTTGAGCGAAGTGCGGAGCACGCTCAGGCCGTCGACAAGGGCCCGGCGGGCCGCCGCCACTTCGCTGGTGACCAGCTCATCGCCGAACAACAGAGAACTCATCCCGCCACCTCCGCGTGCCCCCAGACCGATCCGCCCCGGTCGTGCGGCGGGCGCGCGCGTCCGCCGTCGTACCGGGCAAACTCCACCATAAGCCGCTGAACACCCATGAGGTACTCGTTCGGTGCGATAAACGGCACAAAGGCCTCCTCTGGCTGAGGGGTATCGACTCATGGCAAAACGGGTGAGTCGACCCTGAGGATGATAAGGGCCCAGCTCACCCAGCGGTGTGGAGTCAGTTACACGCCGGACCGAAATGTTGTCCCGCCACCCGTAGGCGTCGTCGCACACCGTGTGCGCCCTACACCAGCGCGTGTGTCAGGTGTGTGCCAAAGTCGGGGTCGGTCTCACCCGGCCGGGTGATGTCGCTGTCACGGACGGATGTCGCGGACGTGAACGGCGGGGATAGGCGGCCGGGCGTCCGCTGTGGAACACTCAGCCACCGTGAACCTCGCCACACTGCTGCGAAACCACGCCGCCGCACGGCCGGACCGCGTCGCGCTGCGGGCAGGTGAGCAGACGCTGACCTGGGCGGAGTGGGACGCGCGGGTCGACGCCGCCGCGCGCGGGCTGCTGGCGCTGGAGCTGCCCGCCTCGACCGGTCATCCCGCGCGTGTCGCGATCGCGCTGCGCAACGACCTCGACTTCGCGGTCACCCTGCTGGCCGTGCTGCGGGCCGGGCTGGTGGCGGTGCCGTGCAACCCCGGGCTCACCCCCCGCGAGCTGCGCCACGTGCTGGCCGACAGCGGCGCGCAGCTGCTCGTCGCGCCCCAGCCGATGCGCGAGGGCGTGACCGACGGCGTGGCGTCTGCCGCGGACGCGGCCCCACGGCTTGACGGCGCGGCGGGGCACGGCGGCTTGGCGGGGCACGGCGGCGCGGCGGGGCCGCGCGGGCTGGACCGGCTGCCCGAGGCGGCGGGCGCGGCGCTGCCGGAGGACCCGGGTGACGGGCTGGCGCTGCTGCTCTACACCTCCGGCACCGAGGGCGCGCCCAAGGGCGCGATGCTGCCGCACCGGACGCTGCTGGCCAACCACCGGCAGCTCGCCGCGGTCGACCCGCCGCCGCTCGGCCCGGACGACGTGGTGCTGCTGGCGATCCCGCTGTTCCACGCGTACGGCCTGAACACCGGCCTGGGCGAGGTGCTGTTCCACGGCGCGTCGGGCGTGCTGGTGGCCGACTTCGACGCCGCCGGCACCGCCGCGCTGGTCGCCGAGCACGGGGTGACCGTGCTGGTCGGCGTGCCCCCGATGTTCCTGGCCTGGAGCGCGGTGCCGGAGGTGGGCGAGCGCCTGCGGTCGGTGCGGCTGGCGGTGTGCGGCGCGGCCGCGCTCGCGCCCGCGGACGCCGCCCGGTTCGCCGCGCTGACCGGGCACACCGTGCAGATCGGGTACGGGCTGACCGAGACCGCGCCCGTGCTGACCTCGACCATCGCCGCGCCCGGGGTGAAGCCCGGCTCGATCGGCCGGCCCCTGCCCGGCGTGGAGCTGCGCCTGGTCAACCGCGCGGGCGAGGACGTGTGGCGGGGCGGGGAGCCGCTCGGCGCGGACGACGAGGACGACCTCGACCTCGACGTGCCGGACTCGCCGGGCACCGACCCGGGCGAGATCGTGGTGCGCGGCGAGAACGTGTTCACCGGGTACTGGCCCGACGGCCGGGGCGGTCCCGACGCGCAGGGCTGGTGGCCCACCCGCGACGTGGCGTACGCCGACGGCGACGGCGACCTGTTCCTGGTGGACCGGCTCGGCGAGCTGATCCTGGTCAGCGGCTTCAACGTGTACCCGGCCGAGGTGGAGCAGGTGCTGCTGGCGCACCCGGCGGTGGCGCAGGCCGCGGTGCTGGGCGCGCCGCACCCGATGACCGGCCAGCAGGTGCGCGCCGTCGTGGTGCCCGCGCCGCGCAGCGAGGTCACCGCGGCGGAGCTGGCCGCGCACTGCGCCCGCAACCTGGCCCGGTTCAAGTGCCCGGCCGCGATCGAGTTCGCCGACACGCTGCCGCACTCGATCATCGGCAAGGTCCGCAAGGGCGAGTTGTGAGCTGTTATCCAGAAGCGCGACCGAGTGGCCGCGGAGCGCGCTCCGCATGTAGCTGTGAGAATGGGCCGGTGACCAGACTGACGCTGTACACCCGGCCCGGCTGCCACCTGTGCGAGGTGGCGGTGGAGGCGCTGGAGCGCATCGGCGAGCCGTACGAGGAGATCGACATCACCGGCGACCGGGAGCTGGAGGCCGAGTACGGCGACCGCATCCCGGTGATCATGCTCGACGGCCGGGAACACGGCTACTGGCGGGTCGAGGAGGAGCGGCTGCGCCGCGACCTCGCACGCTAAATTGTTCGGATGAAGCGCGGCACCAAGCACCTGGTCTGGGACTGGAACGGCACCCTGCTCGACGATCTGAGCCTGGTGGTGGCGGCCACTAACACCGCCTTCGCCAGCGTCGCGGTGCCCGGCGTGACCTACGTGGTGACCGCCGACGAGCACCGCCGCGACTTCCGCCGCCCGATCAGCGAGTACTACGCCGGGGTGCTGGGCCGCCCGGTCGACGACGTCGAGTTCGCGGTGCTCGACCGGGTCTTCCACGACGCGTACCGGGCGGGCCTGGCCGAGATGGCGCTGGCCGCGGGCGCGCTCGACGCGCTGCGGGGCTGGACCGGCAGCCAGTCGCTGCTGTCCATGTGGTTCCACCACGAGCTGGTGCCGACGGTCACCCGCTACGGCATCCACTCGCACTTCGTCCGGATGGACGGGCTGCTGGACGCGACCGGCGGCGGGTTCAAGGCCGGCCACCTGAAGCGGCACCTGGCCGAGCTGCGCCTCGAAGGTTCGGATGTGGTGCTGATCGGCGACTCGATCGACGACGCCGACGCGGCGGCCTCGGTCGGCGCGCGCTGTGTCCTCTACACCGGCGGCTTCACCGACCCCGACCGGCTGCGCGCGTACGGCGTCCCGGTCGCTGACACGCTGGTCGAAGCCGTCGCGCTGGCGGCGTGACATTCATCTCCGTGCCACCTGACGGTCATATCGACGCTGCGCGCATTCCGATCAATTGCCCTATTTACCCGTATATGCAGTGATTCGGGTGGGCGTGTTTTCTGAGTGAATGTCAGGGTTGCGACATAATCGCGGAGCAGCGCCCATCCGGATACCCGTGGCGAACCGCCGTTTCGGCGACTCTCCGTGACGGGTGGAGAGCGGTTCGGCCAGAGTGGGGGCACACATGCCGCGGGGGCATTCTGGCCGATTCGCGATCCCGGATGGGCGCGCTTTCAAGATCGCGATTTGTGCACCCCTTCACAAGCGCCTACTCTGTTACCTCGACGTTCCCCGCTAGCACAGAGCCGTTCGGCCATGTGATCGGGGGTCTAAGCCTTGTTCGGCACGGAGTCTCATGAGTCAGCAGCGCACCGGTCACGAAGCCGGGATCACCGGCCGTGTCGGCGCGGTCACACCTTCGGCGGTCCCGGACTTCCCGGACCTTCCCGAAGCCACGGTGGCCCGCCTGCCCGAGTATCTGCGTGCCCTGCATCACCTCGCCGAGACCGGGCACGACACGGTATCCAGCGAGGGGCTGGCCAGCGCGGCCGGGGTGAACTCCGCGAAGCTGCGCAAGGACCTCTCCCACCTCGGGTCGTACGGCACCCGCGGCGTCGGCTACGACATCGAGCCCCTGGTCGGCCAGATCGAGTACATCCTCGGCCTGAACATGCGCCGCGCCGTGGCCCTGGTCGGCGTGGGTAACCTCGGCCACGCGCTCGCCGGTTACGCCGGGTTCGCCAGCCGCGGCTTCCGCATCGCGGCGCTGTTCGACGCGGACCTCACCCGGGTCGGCGAGCTGATCAACGGCATCGCGGTCCGCCACATCGCCGACATCCCCGAGGTCGTCAAGACCGAGGGCATCTCCATCGCCGTGCTGGCCACCCCCGCCGGTGCCGCCCAGGCCGTGGCCGACCAGCTCGTCGCGGCCGGCGTGACCAGCATCCTCAACTTCGCCCCGGTGGTGCTCTCGGTGCCGGAGCAGGTGGACGTGCGCAAGGTCGACCTCGCGGTCGAGCTGCAGATCCTCTCCTTCCACGAGCACCGCAAGTCGGCCCGCAACGGCGCCGACCCGAAGAGCTCCGCGGCCCGCAACGGGGCCGACCCGAAGAGCCCGGTGGCCCGCACGGCTCGGGTGGCTCGTGTGATCGCGGAGGCCGCCGGCGCCGTCAACGGCAGCTCGGTGGCCGCGCGGGGAGAGGTGGCCGCGTGAACCTGATCGTGGTCGGCGCGTCGTACCGGACCGCGCCGGTGGAGCTGCTGGAGCGGCTGTCCCGGGTCGACGGCCCGCAGGCGCTGCCGAAGCTGCTGGCCGGCGGCGAGCTCGCCGAGGCCGTCGTCGTCTCCACCTGCAACCGGGTCGAGGTCTACGCCGCGGTCCCCGCGTTCCACGCCGGGCTCAGCCGGCTCGGCGAGGTGCTCTCGGAGCTGTCCGGGGTGCCCGCCGAGCAGCTCGCGAGCACCCTCTACGTGCACCACGGGCAGGACGCCGTGCGCCACGTCTTCCGCGTCGCCGCCGGCCTCGACTCGATGGTCGCCGGTGAGGCGCAGATCCTGGGCCAGCTGCGCGAGGCGTACCAGCACTCCACCGAGGCCGACGCGGCCGGGCGGGTGCTGCACGAGCTGCTGCAGCAGGCGCTGCGGGTGGGCAAGCGGGCGCACGCCGAGACCGGCATCGACCACGCCCCGCGCAGCATGGTCAGCGCCGCGCTGGACCACGCCGTGACCGACCCGGCCGGCTGCCACCACTGGCTGGTCGTGGGCGCGGGCGCGATGGGCGCGCTGAGCGTCGCCGAGCTGACCCGCCGCGGCGCGGGCAAGGTCACCGTCGTCAACCGCGGCATGGAGCGGGCGCAGCGCCTGGCCGACGCGTACGGCTGCGCCGCCGCGCCCATGGAGCGGCTGCCCGAGCTGCTGGCCGAGGCCGACGTGGTGATCACCGCGACGGCGTCGAGCGAGCACGTGCTGACCGTGCAGAACGTCGGAGCGGCGCGCGCCGGCTCCGCCAAGATCCTGACTATCATCGATCTGGCGCTGCCGCGCGACGTCGAGCCTGCCGTCGCCGACCTCGACGGGGTGCGCCTCGTCGACGTCGCACGCCTGGGCACCGTGCTCGACCCCGCCTCCGCCGACGCCCCGGTCTGCTCCCGCTCGGCCGCCGACCGCGAGGTCGCGGCGGTGGAGGAGATCGTCGCGGGCGAGGTCGAGACGTACGCGAGCTGGCTGCGCGGGGCCGAGGTGGCGCCGACGGTCGCCGCGCTGCGGGCGCGGGCCGAGGACGTGGTCAGCGCCGAGCTGCGCCGGCTCGCCCAGCGCCGCAGCGACCTGACCGACGACCAGCGCGCCGACGTGGCGCACGCCGTGCACCGGATCGTGCAGCGCCTGCTGCACCAGCCCACGGTGCGGGTGCGCCAGCTCGCGGCCGAGCCCGGCGGCGAGGCGTACGCGCGCCTGCTGCGCGATCTGTTCGACCTTTCGGTGATCCCCGGATCGCCGGACCACACGACCGTGGCCGACGTGCCAGATTTGAAGGGGGGTGCCTGATGGGTTCGACAGGCGTGCTCCGGCTCGGCACGAGAGGCAGCGCCCTCGCGATGGCGCAGTCGCAGACCGTGGCCGACCTGGTCACCAAGGCGACCGGGCTGCCGGTCGAGCTGGTCGAGATCGCCACCGCGGGCGACCGCTCCAGCGCGCCGGTGCAGCAGCTCGGCGTCGGGGTGTTCGTCTCCGCGCTGCGCGACGCGCTCGCCGCGAAGGAGATCGACTTCGCGGTGCACTCGTACAAGGACCTGCCCACCGCGCCCGCCGACGGCCTGGCCATCGCGGCGGTCCCGGAGCGGGCCGACCCGCGCGACGCGCTGGTCGCCCGGGACGGGCTGACCCTGGCCGAGCTGCCCTCCGGCGCCGTCATCGGCACCGGGGCGCTGCGCCGCATCGCGCAGATCGCGGCGCTCGGCATGCCCGTCACCACCGTGCCGATCCGCGGCAACGTGGACACCCGGCTGCGCAAGGTCGCCGACGGCGAGCTGGACGCGGTCGTGCTGGCCCGGGCCGGGCTGGCCCGGCTGGGCCGCGCCGACGAGATCACCGAGATCTTGGACCCGATGCTGATGCTGCCCGCGCCCGCCCAGGGCGCGCTGGCCGTCGAGTGCCGGTCCGCAGAAACCGACCTGGTCGAGGCGCTGTCGGCGCTCGACCACCGGGCCACCCGGGCGGCGGTCACCGCCGAGCGGGCTTTCCTGGCCACGCTGGAGGCAGGGTGCAGCGCACCCGTCGCCGCGCTGGCCGAAGTGACCGAAGACGACGAGATCTACCTGCGCGGTGCGGTGATCAGCGTGGACGGGCGATTCGCCCTCCGGCTGTCGCGCACCGGAACGCTCGCCGACGCAGCGGAGATCGGGCGCGCACTCGCCGCCGACCTCCTCGAAGACGGTGCCGAGAATGTACTTGGGAGTGCAGAATGACCCGCACCCGTAAGCCCGCCGGGCACGTCGCGTTCGTCGGGGCCGGACCCGGCGACCCGGGACTGCTCACCCGCCGTGCGTACGACACGCTGCTCGAAGCCGACCACATCGTGTACGACCGCAGCGTGCCCGACGCGCTGCTCGACACGCTGAAGGCCGAGACCGGCGAGCAGACCGAATACAGCCCCGCCGAGGGCGTGCCGGGCGACGTGGCCAAGGTGCTGCTGTCGGAGGCGCGTTCGGGCCGCAACGCGGTGCACCTGGTGACCGGTGACCCCTTCGGCCACGACGCGGTGGTCAAGGAGGTCCAGGCGGTCGCCCGGACCAACGTGCGCTTCGCCGTGGTGCCCGGGGTGCCGCAGTCGGCCGGCGTGGCGACCTACGCGGGCGTGCCGCTGACCGGCGTACGCAGCGCCGCCGACGTCGACGACGTCACCATGCTGGACTTCGACGGCCTGGCCGCCGCGGTGCGGCACGGCTCGGTCGCGCTGGCCGTGGACGCCGGCGACCTGGCCTCGGTGCGCGACGGCCTGCTAGCCGCGGGCGTCGACGGCACCACGCAGGTCGCGATCACCGGCGACGGCACCGGCGACACGCAGTACACGACCACCTCGTCGGTGGACAGCTTCGTCGCCGCCGCGCTCGGCTTCAGCGGCCGCGTCGTGGTGACCGTGGGCTCCGGCGTGGCACACCTGGACAAACTCGGCTGGTGGGAGCGGCGGCCGCTGTACGGCTGGCGGGTGCTGGTGCCGCGCACCAAGGAGCAGGCGGGCGTGATGAGCGCGCGGCTGCGGGCGTACGGTGCCATCCCGTGCGAGGTGCCGACGATCGCGGTCGAGCCGCCCCGGACCCCGGCCCAGATGGAGCGGGCGATCAAGGGCCTGGTCGACGGCCGCTACGCGTGGGTCATCTTCACCAGCGCCAACGCCGTGCGCGCGGTGTGGGAGAAGTTCGGCGAGCACGGTCTCGACGCCCGCCACTTCGGCGGCGTGAAGATCGCCTGCATCGGCGAGGCGACCGCCGAGGCGGTCCGCTCGTTCGGCATCCAGCCGGAGCTGATCCCCGCGGGCGACCAGACCAGCGAGGGCCTGCTGGCCGAGTTCGCGCCGTACGACGAGATCTTCGACCCGGTGGGCCGGGTGCTGCTGCCCCGCGCCGACATCGCGACCGAGACGCTGGCCGCGGGCCTGACCGAGCGCGGCTGGGAGGTCGACGACGTCACGGCGTACCGGACGGTCCGCGCGGCGCCGCCGCCGGAGGAGATCCGCAACGCCATCAAGTCGGGTGGTTTCGACGCGGTCCTGTTCACGTCGAGCTCCACGGTGCGTAACCTCGTCGGCATCGCCGGCAAGCCGCACCAGCGCACGGTGGTGTCCGTGATCGGCCCGAAGACCGCCGAGACCGCGATCGAGTTCGGCCTGCGCGTCGACGTCCAGCCCGAGCACGCCTCCGTGCCCGACCTGGTCGAGGCGCTGGCCATGTACGCCGTCGAGCTGCGCGAGCGGCTCGCCGCGATGCCCGCCAAGCAGCGTCGCGGCTCCAAGGTGCAGGGCCCGACCGCCCTGCGGTTCCGCTAGGTCACGAGATCGGCGCGTCCTCGTTCACCAGGGAGGACGCGCCGAACCGAAGCCAGGGAGTGCCCGATGTCCTTCCCGAACGTGCGGCCGCGACGGCTGCGCACCACCGCGGCGATGCGGCGCATGGTCAGCGAGACCCGGCTGCACCCGGCCGAGTTCATCCTGCCGCTGTTCGTGAAGGAGGGCCTCACCGAGCCCTGCGCGGTGAAGTCCATGCCCGGCGTGCTCCAGCACTCGCGCGAGTCGCTGCGCAAGGCGGTCGCCGAGGCGGCCCAGGCCGGCGTCGGCGGCGTGATGCTGTTCGGCATCCCGACGGAGAAGGACGCGGTCGGCTCGGGCGGCATCGACCCGGCGGGCATCCTCAACGTCGCGATCCGTGACGTGGTCGAGGAGGTCGGCGACAGCGTCGTGGTCATGAGCGACCTGTGCCTGGACGAGTTCACCTCGCACGGCCACTGCGGCCTGGTGCGCCCCGACGGCTCCGTCGACAACGACGCGACGCTGGCGGCGTACGCCCGCATGGCGGTGGCCCAGGCCGCGGCCGGGGTGCACGTGGTCGGCCCGTCCGGGATGATGGACGGCCAGGTCGCCGTGGTCCGCCGCGCCCTCGACGAGGCCGGCTTCCGCGACACCGGCATCCTGGCGTACGCGGCGAAGTACGCCTCCGCGTTCTTCGGCCCGTTCCGCGACGCGGTCGAGTCGTCGCTGGAGGGCGACCGCCGCACCTACCAGCAGGACCCGGCGAACCTGCGCGAGTCGCTGCGCGAGGTGGCGCTCGACGTCGCCGAGGGCGCCGACATGGTCATGGTCAAGCCGGCCCTGCCCTACCTCGACGTGGTCGCCGCGGTGCGGGACATGGTCGACGTGCCCGTCGCGGCATACCAGGTCAGCGGCGAGTACGCGATGGTCGAGGCGGCCGCCGCCAACGGCTGGATCGACCGCGACCGGGCGATTATGGAGACGCTGCACTCGATCCGCCGCGCGGGCGCGCAGCTGATCCTGACGTACTGGGCGGTCGACGCCGCCCGCCGCCTGCGCGCGGAGTTCTAGCCGCGAGGCTGACGACGCGGCGCAACCTCACCACTGCTCGGGCGGCTCCGGGACGTGCCGATACTGCTTCACCCTGACCTCCCACTGGCTACGACGGCGCTGCGCGTCCCGCCGCCGCCGGTCGCGATAGAAGGTCTCCGGCGGCCGGGCCAGGCCGTACTTGTCGGCCCACCACTCGCCTGGTTCGGGGTCCAGGATGAGATCCAGGTGGGAGGGGTAACGGCGCTCGGCACCGTCGCGCATGTCGTCACGGTCCTCCATCGGGATCAGGACGCGCCCCAGATCGTCGACGACCGTCAGGTAGAAGCCGGCCGCGCCCATCAACCGGCTGAACACGGGCAGGCTGGGCACAAGCTCGCCGGCCTCGACCCGTCCGACCGTCGATCGGTGCAGGCGGGCGCCCTTGGCGAGATCGCGCTGGCTCAGGTCCGCCCGCCGCCGGGCGGCGCGGATGAGACCGGCCACGGGGAAGTGCCCGATCAACGGTGATTCGTCTCGTCCGGGGGACATGGACGCAGCCTCGCCCGCCGCCCCGCGTTCGGCAACCTCACCCGACGCGAAACTGTGGATAACCAGCGCCCTGTGGAAAACCTCAGGCTGCCGGCCCAGCCGTTGGCGCAGGCCGGAGTATCCGGCCAAGCGACTTTGCTCTGCACACAAATACGCGCGCGGCATTCGGTGCGTATTTGTGTGCAGAGCAAAGTCGATGGGGCCATGCCATCTCAGGGCGTGACTTGCGTTGCACAGAAGCGAAGCGGGGAGCGTTCAGCGAGCCGGCACGGAGCACCCGGCACGGAGCTGCGCGTCCGCGCCGATGCCGGCACGGGACCAGCGGCGCACGCCGCCATCGCGCGGCCGTGCGCCGTCCGGTCCGGCGAGCCGGGATCAGCTGCAGCAGCCGCCACCACAGCAGCCGCCGCCACCCGCCGGGGCGGGCGCGGGGGAGCCGGCGCCGCCGCGGCCGGCGAGGCCGACGGTGGTCAGCAGCTTCACGGTGTCGTCGTGACCGGCCGGGCACGGGGCGGGGTCGCCCGCCGCCGACATCGGCCGGTTCACCTCGAACGTGTCGCCGCAGGCGCGGCAGCGGAAGTCGTAGCGTGGCATCGGATCAGCTTATGCCCAGGCGTGCGGCCAGTTCCAGGACGTCGCCCTCGTACTCCAGCCACTGACGGTCGGCGATGAAGCCCAGCTCCTGGTTGACCTTGATGAGCGGCTCGTTGATGGCGGCGTTCCAGGTCTGCACCTCGGTCAGTTTGGGCTCGGCCGAGCGCAGCTCGAACAGCATGCGGGCCTTGATGGCGCGGCCCACGCCGTAGCCGCGGTGCCGGGGCACCACGACGGTGTCGTACTGGTCGGCGCGGCCGGGTCGCTGCGCGGGCACGACGACCTCGGTGAGCCCGGCGACGTCGCCGGTCTTCTCCTGGACCGCGACCACCACGTAGAGCTTGAGCCCGCGTGCGGCCAGGGTCTGCAGGCTGGCGCGCAGCCGCTCCGGCTCGTAGGAGCTCGGGCGCAGCTCCAGGTCGCCGAGGTCGACGTCGTCGCGCACCTCGGCCTTGGCGGCCGCGTACGGCGCCAGCAGGTGCTCCGGCGGCCCGTCGGGGTGGAACTCCAGCTGGTATCCGGCGCCCACGCCGCCGGCGAGGTCGCCGAGGGTGAACCAGTCGACCGTGTCGAGCCGCAGCACGCTGCGGATCTCGGTGAAGGCCAGCGTGAACCCGTACGACGCGTAGAAGTCGACCGCGGTGGTGCCGCCGGCGACCTCGACGCCCAGGGTGGTGAAACCGTGGCGCAGGGCCGTGCGGACCTGCTCGGTGAGCAGCGCGCGGCCGATGTTCTGGCGGCGCGCCTTGGGGTGGACCAGGATTTCGACGACGCCGATGTCCCCGAGCAGGAGGATGCTGCCGGCGCCCAGCGGCGGGACACCTCGCGCGGCGTCTCCCTCGTGCTCCTCGACCAGCCACATCAGCTTGCGTTCACCGGGCATGGTGACCGCCAGGTAGTCGCGCATCATGCCGTCTTGCCACAGCGGATCATCAGGCAGGTCGACCGCCGACACCTCGTTGAGGAGAGCGACCAGAGAGGTGATCTCAGTGGCGGCGGCGGTACGGGGATCCCATTCGCGCACCTTCACCCGTCCAGCTTGCACACTGGGAACGCTAAACGGAAGGGTCCCACCTGTCATCGTATGCAAACCATTACTCTGAGTGTCGATTGATGGCAGCTGTGGTGGCACACGGTAGTGTTATGGCCCGTTTCGCTGATCTGTGCAGAGACGTCCGGATGATTACACCTGACTGCTTCGACCGTACGCCTGCGCCGTGTCGTACACCTTCTGTAGGTATACCCCGACGTTGTTGTACGACAGCACCACGGACTTCCAGTTGGCGACCACCGACAGGTCCTTGCCCGAGGCGCACAGGTAGTACGCCGCGGCCAGCGACGAGTCGTCGAGGTCGTGCGGGTCGGCGAGCTGGTCGCTGTCCGCGTCCACCGCGTACGCCAGCCAGGTCGCCGGGATGAACTGCATCGGCCCGACCGCGTGGTCCCACTTCTTGTCGAAGTCGAGGGTGCCCGCGTCGGTGTCCGCGATCCGCTTGGTGTTCTTGGTGCCGTCCAGCGCCGGTCCGACGATCGGCGGCAGCGCCTTGGCGTCCTCGCCCAGCTTGGCGCCCTTGGTGCGGCCGTGGTCCGACTCGACCTTGCCGATCGCCGCGAGCGTGGTCCACCGCAGCTTGCAGGTGGGGCGGGTCGACGTCAGCACCCACTCGGCGTACGCGTACGCCTCCAGCGCCGTCACCGGCACGCTCACCTTCGGTGAGGTCGTCTCCGCCCACTTGCGGAACGCCGCCGCGGGACGGGCCACCGGGCTCGGGGAGGCGGTGGCCGTCGGCATCGGCTCCGGGCTCGGGCTCGGCGTGGCGCTCGCGGGCGCCTCGCTCGACGCGGCCGGTGCCGCGGCGGGCGGAGTGTTCGCGCCGCCCAGTGCGGGCACCAGCAGCGCACCGGTCGCGGCGGTGGCGGTCACCAGGGCGACCAGGGTGACCGCGATGGTGGTGAGCCGCCCGACGGGCCGCCGGGACTCCCGCAGCACGACCCTGCCGGCGTCCATCGCCGCCGAGCGCAGCCGCACCAGCGCCTCGCCGACGCTGACCGTCTCCCCGCCGGCGGCCGACTTCGCGGTCCCGGCAGCGGCCGTCTCCGCGGTCCCGGCAGCGGTCGACTCGGTGGTCGCCGCGGTGTCGGCCGTCTTCGTGCCGTCGGTCGCAGCGGGCGCGGCGGGGGGCTCGTGGCCCGGCGCCGTCGCCTTCGTCATGTCCTCCCCGTCACGCACGCGTCCGAGTATGCCTCGCCCACACCCGACTTGTCGTGCGCACCAGGTGTCCGTCGGGTGATCCGGTTGTGACCTGACGGACCACATCCGCCCCGCGGTGTCCTCGTTACGACCGTTGGCAGCACGACGCGAAGCTGATCGTCTGCATCGGTCCGAGGTGGTGGCACCTCGGGCGGCTCGATCAACCCGTTCTCACGATGTGCCATGCAGGTGGGGGTACGGCAGCATGAACCGCGACTTCCAGGGGGGCGGAGGTTATCCGCGCGTGCCGCAGCGTTCACACCTGCCGCGTGGGCAGGTGACGTTTCTGTTCACCGACATCGAAGGCTCGACCCGACTGGCCCAGATGCTCGGCGACGGCTACCGGCCGGTGCTCCACGAGCACCGGCGGGTGCTTCGTGCTGTCCTCGCGGCGGCGGGCGGCGTAGAGCTGTTCACCGAGGGCGACTCCTACTTCTTCGCCTTCGCCGACGCGGCGACCGCCGTCGCCGCCTGCGCCAGCGCGCAGCGCGCCCTCGACGCGCACACCTGGGCCGATCCGCAGGCGCAGCCGAAGGTCCGGATGGGACTGCACACCGGCTTCGCCGAGCCGCACGGCGGCGAGTACGCCAGTCCCGAGGTGCACCGTGCGGCAAGGGTCGCCGCGGCCGCGCACGGCGGCCAGATCCTGCTCTCCGCCTCCACCGCCGAGGCCGCCGCCAGCCTGCCCGACCAGGCCTGGCTGCTCGATCTGGGCCTGCACCGGCTGCGCGGCTTCGACGGCCGCGAGCGCCTGTTCCAGCTCGTCGCGCCGGACCTGGAGCAGCACTTCCCGCGGCCGCGCACCGAGCGCACCGCGCCGCACAACCTGCCCTGCCCGCTGACCTCGTTCGTGGGCCGCACCGCCGAGCGCGCCGAGCTGGCCGAGCTGCTCAGCGCGCACCGGCTGGTGACGGTGGTGGGCGCGGGCGGCGCGGGCAAGAGCCGGCTCGCCGTCGCGGTCGCGCACGACCTCATCGAGTCCTATCCGGACGGCATCTGGTCGGTCGACCTGGCCACGGTCACCGATCCGGGGCTGCTGGCGTTCACCATCGCCACGGTGCTGGGGCTGCGCCCGGAGCCGGGCCGGCCGGTCACCGAGACCCTGGTGGAGCACGCCTCCACCCGCAAGATGATGCTGGTGCTGGACACCTGCGAGGCGCAGGTCGGCGTCGTCGCGCCGCTGATGGCGCAGCTGCTGGCCGGGGCACGGGAGGTGACCGTGCTGGCCACCAGCCGCGAGCCGCTCGGCATCGCGGGCGAGCTGGTCTGGCGCATCCCGCCGCTGTCGCTGGCCCCGGCGGCCGGGGGCGGCGCCAGCGACGCGGTCACCCTGCTGGCCGAGCGGACGGCCGCGGCGCGCGGCGGCCGCGCGGTCGAGCCCGCCGAGCTGGTCGACCTGGCCCGGGTGGCGGCCCGGCTGGACGGGCTGCCGCTCGCCATCGAGCTGGCCGCGGCCCGGCTGCGCGTGCTGTCCGGCAGCGAGCTGGCGGCGCGCCTGCACGCCGAGCTGACGGCGGAGGAGACCGATCCGCTGCGGGCGCTGGACGCGGGCGCGCAGCCGCCCGGCGCGCACGCCCGGCACGCCACCATGCAGGCCACCGTGACCTGGTCCTACCGCACGCTCCCGCCCGAGGCGGCCCGGCTGCTGCGCTGGATGTCGGTGTTCGCCGGGCCGGTGCGGCTGTCCAGCGTGCAGTGGCTGATGGACGGCGACCCGCTCGACCCGCTGACCGTCCTGGTGGACAAGTCGCTGGTGCAGGCCGAGCCGGGTGCGCAGGGCACGACCTACCGCATGCTCGACCCCATCCGGGGGTACGCCGCGCGGCGGCTGGCCGAGCACGGCGAGGAGGCGGCCGCCCGGGACCGGCACGTGGCCTGGGCGCTACGCGCGCTGCAGAGCGTGGGCCGGGGTGCGGACGGGCAGCCGGTGACGCTGTCGCTGTACTCGATCGACCCGCTCGCGGCCGAGCTGCGCACCGCGCTGCGCTGGTGCGGCACCGGTGGCAGCGCCCGCTCGGGCCTGCACATCTCGTCCGGGCTGGACCAGTGGTGGCGCGAGCGCGGGCTGGCCCGTGAGGGCCGGCTGTGGCTGTTCCGCCTGTACGCGCGCCTGTCCGAGACCGGCGAGCGGGTGCCCGACGCGGAGCTGGCGCGGGCGTACCACGCGCACTCCGGGCATGCCGCGGTCGACGGGGAGTTCGGCGAGGAGCTGCGGTTCAGCCGCCGGGCCGAGGCGTCGGCGCGCCGGGCCGGGGATCCGGGGCTGCTGGCGCGGGTGCTGGCCGGGCGCTCGGGCGCGCTGCGCGACGCGGGCAAGCCCGACGAGGCCGAGACGGCCTGCCGCGAGGTGATCGCCTGGGCCACCCGGTACGAGGTGGCGCCGGACGCGCTGTTCGCCGTGTGCAACCTGGCCGAGCTGCTGTGGCTGCGCGGGGCGCTGGACGAGGCGGCGGCGCTGCTGGCCGCGTCGCGCCAGCTGGAGCAGCTGCGCCCGGCCGAGCGCGGCCGCCGCACGCTGGACCTGCTGCTGGGCATGGTGGCGCTGCGCCGGGGCGACCTGGTGGCCGCGCACGAGCACCTGACCGTGGCGCTGCGCTCGCGGATGGCGTACGGCTTCCAGGGCCGGGCCTGCGTGGCGATCAAGGCGATGGCAGCGCGCTGCGTGCAGGGCGGTGACCCGACGACCGCGGCGATGCTGTTCGGCGCGGCGGAGTCGGCCACGGTCCGGCTGCACTGCGGCCCGGGCATCTTCGCCGGGTACTGGACCGCGCAGCAGGAGGCGGCGCGGGCCGCGCTCGGCGACGCGGTGTTCGACGAGGCGTACGCCCGCGGCGCGGCGCTGTCGCTGGGGGAGACGGCCTCGCTGGCGCTGGCGGTGGAGCACCCGGACATGGCGGTGGACTCCAGCCGCTTCGCCGAGCTGCCCAGCGGCTCCTGAGCCCGCAGACGCGACCGCGCGGCCTTCCCGGAGACGGATCGGGAAGGCCGCGCGATCTTCCGCGTGGGAGCGGGCGTCAGTTCGCGGCGGCGCGCAGCGCGCTCTCCTTCATCTGCCGGGCCCGTTCGATGTCGGCGGCACTCACGGCGACGCTGCCGAAGGCCTTCACGGCCTGGTAGTACGTCCAGGCGAGGCTGGTGCAGGCGGGGCGCACGACCACGTTGTACGTGGCGCACTTGCGCTTGAGGTCCTCGTAGAACGCGCTGTCGAGGCGGGCCTTGTTCGCGGAGAACTGGCCCATCGCCTTGTAGTTGCGGTAGTTGAAGTCGTGCCGGTGGCACGCCAGCTTGAAGTCGAACCCGAGCGGGTTGTCCGGGCTGGACGAGCAGTAGTCGGTGCTCCAGTCGAACGCGTACGCCGCCCAGGCACCCTGGTTCTGCCGGGCGCTGTTCCAGGCGTTGTAACTGGTCACACTGGTTTGCGACCAGCTCGACATGACGGCCAGCTTCTCCGCGGCGGTCACCGCGGCGGCCGGGGACGCGAGCGCCAGCACGGCGATCAGCGCGGTCAGGGGGGCGAGCAGCATGCGGGGGCGGAACATGGCTTCACCTCGGCTGTTCGGGCTCGTCAGGGGTCCAACGAGCCGATCGACCCATGCGGGGGTATGCATCGGTGGAGCTGAATGTAGCCGTTGCGCCGATGTTTCGGAAGTGTTGATTTCAACCACCTTCCGGGCGGTGCAACCCCGGCGTGGACGCTCTACGTTCCCCGTGCGGAGACGACGGGGAGGAACCGCGTGAGGCGCGACGAGGAAGCCGAGTACCGGGAGTACGTGGCGGCGCGGCTGGACCAGCTGCGCCGGATCGCGTACCTGCTCTGCCACGACTGGCATGTCGCCGACGACCTGGTGTCGACGGTGCTGCTGAAGCTGTTCCGGTCCTGGCGGAAGGTCCGCGCGATCGAGCACCTCGACGCGTACGTGCGCGCGATGCTCACCAACGCCTGGCTGGACGAGCGCCGACGCCCCTGGCGTCGCGAGCGGCCGACGGCGGAGCTGCCGGAGACGGTGGCGGCGCAGCCGGAGCCGGACGGCGAGCGCGGGATCGGACGCCTGCTGCGCGAGCTCGGCCCGCGCCAGCGGGCGGTGGTGGTGCTGCGCTTCTACTGCGACATGTCGGTGGAGGAGACCGCGCGCCTGCTCGGCGTCTCCGCGGGAACCGTGAAGAGCCAGTCGACTCGGGGGCTCGAGACCCTGCGTGGCCTGGCAGTGAAGGTCTACTCGGGGAAGGAACGACGATGAACGAATACAGGCAGGACTTCGATGCCTACCTCGGCGAACCACCACGTACGTCGATCGATGTCGACAGGCTCGTGGTCGCCGGGCGGCGGTCGGTGCGCGTGCGCAGGCTCGCCGCGGCCTCCGGCGCCTTCGCGTGCTGCGCGGCGGTCGTGGCCGCGGTCACCGTGTTCGGGCGGCCGGTGGCGGCGCCGGTGCCGCCCGCGGCGCCGTCCGCGTCGGCCACGGTGTCGCCGTCCCTGTCCCCGGTCGCGGTCGAACCGGGGGAGCGGGTGTTCGCCGTGCTCCTGGCCGCCGTCGAGCGGGAAGCTCCGCAGGTCACCGGCTTCGCGAGCCTCCAGCGCAGGATGTACGAGTGCGAGCTGGTCATGTCGAAGCTGACCGGTCGGCTGATGCCCCAGAACATCCGTGAAGTGCCGTACGACGCGGCCCGTGCGGCGCAGGCATGCCCGCCACCGCACGGCAACGGGCCGGACCGGCTCATGTGGCAGGGGACGCTGCGCAAGGGCGGCAAGGCGTACCACGTCAAAGTCGAGGTGTATCGCACCGAGCACTTCGACCCGGGCGCGCCGCCGGTCAACGAGACCGACGCGAACGAGCGGCGGATCGCCGCGGAGAACGGTGAAGCGCCGCGCCGCGGACCGGACGGGGAGAGCGTGCTGGTGATGGACTACCTGGTCAACGCCACCAAGCCAGACGGCACCGGGGTCTTCATCACCTGCCGCGACCTGGACGAGACCGGCGCCTTCATGGTCCGCAGCCCGTTCACCGCCGACCAGCTCGCCGCCATCACCCTCGATCCGGCGCTGCATCTCTGAGCTGTCGGCCGGGCACGGCTGCGCCCCTGCCACCAACGGCAGGGGCGCAGCTGTCACCAGGGTGTGGAGCCGTTCGCCTCAGCTCACGGGACGAAGCGGGCCGGGCTGGGGAAGGACTCGTTCCACAGCCGGTCCACCGAGGTCACGAAGTACGTGTACCGCTGGCCGGGCACCGCGGTGGTGTCCGTGAAGGACGTGCCCCGGGTGGTGGCGACCAGGTGCGTCGCGTCGGCCAGCTCGCAGCCCGAGGGCAGCAGCTTCAGCCCGTCGAACCGGTACACCGCGTACGACGCGGCCTCGCCGAACGGGCCGGCGCCGTCCGCCAGCGGCTGCCACTTCAGCGCCACCCCGGCGTCACCGCGGTCGGCCTTGGTGACGACCGGGAACAGCAGCGGCTTGCTGGGCAGGTGCGTCATGGTCGGCACCAGCGCCGGCTTCGAGTAGTGCTCGGCCGCGTAGAGGTCGGTGGCGCCGAGCCGGTTGGCCCGCACCTGGACCGCGCTGAAGTGCACGTTGCCGGACACGTTGTAGTCGCGGTTGAAGTACAGGTGCTTGCTCATCTCGGCCGGGTCGAACCAGGCCGCCGGCTGGCCGGCCGTCGCGATCTTGTAGTCGGCCTGGCCGATGTAGAGCTGCGTGTTCGTGCCGGCGACCACGTCGGACCACCACGGCACGAGCTTGGCGTAGTCGGCCACGGCCAGCCCGATGTTCCAGTACACCTGCGGCACGATGTAGTCCAGCCAGCCCTCCTTGACCCACTTGCGGGTGTCGGCGAAGTTGGCGTCGTAGGACTGCGTGCCGTTGGTCTCCGAGCCGAGCGGGTCGGCGGCCTTGTTGCGCCAGATGCCGAACGGGCTGACGCCGAACTTGACCCACGGCTTGGCGGCCTTGACCCGGACGCTCATCTCGTGCACCAGCAGGTCGATGTTGTTGCGCCGCCAGTCCGCCTTGCTCGCGAAGCCGGCCCCGTACTGCTCGAACGTGGCCTGGTCGGGGAAGTCCTGACCGGCGGCCGGGTACGGGTAGAAGTAGTCGTCGAAGTGGACGCCGTCGATGTCGTAGTTCTCGACCGCGTGCATCATCGCGTCCTGCACGTGCCGGCGGACCTCGGGGATGCCGGGGTTGTAGTAGAGCCGGCTGCCCGCGGCGTTGACCGGGTAGGCCAGCGCCCAGTCCGGGTTCACCCGCGCCGGGTGGCCGGGCGCGAGGTTGTTGACGTCGGTGCCCGCGCCGAGCCCGCTCGCGCTGGTCGGCATCGAGATGCGGTACGGGTTGAACCAGGCGTGGAACTCGAGGTTGCGGGCGTGCGACTCCTCGACCAGGAAGGCCAGCGGGTCCCAGCCGGGGCCGACGCCGTCGCGCTTGCCGGTCAGCCACTCCGACCAGGGCTCGTACGGCGAGGGCCAGAACGCGTCGGCGGTCGGCCGGATCTGCACGATCACCGCGTTGTTGTTGAGCCGCTGGGCGAGGTCGAGCCAGCCGCGGTACTCGGCCTTGAGCTCCTCCTCGGCCTTGCCGGCGGCGCTCGGCCAGTCGATGTTGACCACGCTGGCGATCCACATCGCCCGTAGCTGCCGCTTGGGCAGTGCGGGGTTGAGCGTGCACTCCGCCGCGGCGGCGGGGGCCGGTGCCGCCGCGACCGGCTGCGCCTGGGCTCCGCCGGGAGCCAGCAGCGTGCCGAGCAGCGCCGTCGCGAATGTCGCCGCGATCAGTCTTCCGCGCATGAGAATTCCTCCGATAGGCATGTGCAGTACGAAGAAAACTTTCATCTCATGCTCAAGAACGCAAGCCCCTCGATCCTTGAGGTTCACGAACCGTGCTCACCTGCCGCTACCATCTTGCGGGCGGCGGGGGCCGCACCGGAAGACAGTGGGGAGCAGACATGTCCTACCCCGACCATCAGCGCGAAGAGCCCGACGGCCATCTGGACGACGCGTGGCGCCCCGGCGGCGAGCACGGCTGGACCGGGCAGCAGGAGCCCTCGGCCGACCCGAGATACGCCCAGCAATACGGATATCCCCAGCCATATGGAAGTTATCCACAGCATGGCGGCAATCCCCCACAAGAGGGTTTTCCACAGGCCGGGGGTCGATCTCCACACGGCGGGCACGCGCAGCAGGGCGGCTATCCACAGCAGGACCACCCCGGCCCCGGGGGTTATCCCCAAGCCGGTGGATATCCCCAGGCAGGGGGATATCCACAGCACGACGGGTACGGGCAGCAGGGCGGTCACGCCGCCTACGGCCGCCCCCCGGCATCCGGCGGCTACGGCGAGCGGGACGACTACAGCGAGCCCACCACCCCGATCGGCGGTCGGCCGCCGCAGACCTCCTCCGGCGGTCCGGGCGGCCACCGCGGCCACGATCAGCCGGACCCGAACCGGCCGGGCGGCCACGAGCCCGCCGGCTCCGGCGGATACCCGGCCGCCCCGCCGCCCGACCGGTACGCCGCCCTCGGCGGCCTCGGCGGTCCACCCGAGCCGGGCGGGTTCCTGGACGAGGTCCCGCCGGGCGGCTACGACGACCCGTTCAAGGACCACAAACCCCGCCAGCGCCGCCGTGAGCCGGAGCCACCGCCCCCGCCGCGGTCGCGCAAGGGATTGTGGATAACGCTGGTGGTGCTGCTGGTGCTGTGTGGCGGCGGCGCGGGCGCGGGGGCGTACTTCTTCCTCACCGACGTCAAGGGCAAGGCCGACGAGGCCGCCCGGATCACGGTGAAGGAGCCGCCGCAGCTCGGCGGCCGCGAGAAGAACGTCACGCCGGAGCTGGTGAAGCTGGCCGGTGAGATGCGCGACTCGATGTCGGCGGACCTGCCCGGCCTGACCGGCGCGGCGGCGGCCTACTACGGCACGCTCGAGGACAAGAACCTGGCCATGGTCTTCGCGGCGGCGGTGCTGAACCCGAACCCGGAGCAGTCGATGGCCGAGTTCACCAAGGGCCTGAGCGAGGCGCTCGGCATCGGCACGGAGTGGGCCGCGGTCGCGCCGGGGCCGCTGGGCGGCCTCGCGAAATGCACCTCGGCCGTGCTGGAGAAGATCCCGGTCGCGGTCTGCGTGTGGACCGACGGCGGCAGCCTCGGCTCGATCATCTACTACCAGCAGACGGCCGACGCCGTGCAGACGAAGTTCGCCGCCGACCGTGCCCAGCTGGAGACCCGGGCCGAGCCCGAGGAGTGACCGCAAGAACGAAGCTCCGTCCGCGCTGCCGAAACAGCGTGGACGGAGCTTCGACCGTCTAACGGAGCGGTTAGAGGATGGTCCAGGTGTCGCCGGAGTTGAGCAGCGCGGCGAGGTCCGCCTCGGGCTCGCCGGCCTTGGCCTTGGCCGCGTCGAGCTGGTTGCGCACCAGCTCGTCGTAGGACGGGCGGCGCACCGAGCGGAACACGCCCACCGGGGTGTGCCGCAGGTCCGGCCCGGCCAGCCGGGACAGCGCGAAGGCGTACGCCGGGTCCTCGGCGTGCGCGTCGTGCACCAGCACCTCGGCCGGGTCGACGTCGGCCTTGTCGCGCACGGCCAGCCCGAAGCTGCCTGCCGGGTGGGTGACCACGTGCGAGCCGTCGTTGCCGAGCGTGATCGGCTGCCCGTGCTCCAGCCGGATCAGGTACGCGTCGCGTGTCTCCGGGTCCTTGAGCACCTCGAACGCGCCGTCGTTGAAGATGTTGCAGTTCTGGTAGATCTCCACGAACGCCGAACCCTGGTGCTCGGCCGCCTGGCGCAGCACCGACTGCAGGTGCTTGCGGTCGGAGTCGATGGTGCGGGCCACGAACGAGGCCTCGGCGCCCAGCGCCAGCGAGATCGGGTTGAACGGCGCGTCCGCCGAACCGGTCGGCGTCGACTTGGTGACCTTGCCCAGCTCGCTGGTGGGCGAGTACTGACCCTTGGTCAGGCCGTAGATCTTGTTGTTGAACAGCAGGATCTTCAGGTTGACGTTGCGGCGCAGCGCGTGGATCAGGTGGTTGCCGCCGATGGACAGCGCGTCGCCGTCACCGGTGACCACCCACACGGTCAGGTCCGGGCGCGACACCGACAGGCCGGTGGCGATCGCCGGGGCGCGGCCGTGGATCGAGTGCATGCCGTACGTGTTGAGGTAGTACGGGAAGCGCGAGGAGCAGCCGATGCCCGAGACGAAGACCGTGCGCTCGCGAGGGATGCCCAGCTCCGGCAGGAACGTCTGCATCGCGGCCAGGATCGCGTAGTCCCCGCAACCGGGGCACCAGCGCACCTCCTGGTCGGACTTGAAGTCCTTCGCCGACAGCTGGACCGGCACCGCGTTAGACATTCTTGATCACTTCCTCGAGCATGGTCTCCAGCTGGGTGGAGGTGAAGGGAAGCCCACGGACCTGGTTGTAGCTCACGATGTCGACCAGGAAGCGCGCCCGGAGCACCTGCGCCAGCTGGCCCAGGTTCATCTCGGGCAGGACCACCTTGTCGTACGCCGCCAGCACCTCGCCCACGTTCTTCGGCAGCGGGTTCAGGTGGCGCAGGTGGGCCTGCGCGACGTGCACGCCCCGCTGACGCAGCGCGCGGGCCGCGGCGCCGATCGGGCCGTAGGTCGAGCCCCAGCCCAGCACCAGCACCTTGGCCTCGCCCGACGGGTCCTCGACCTCGAGGTCGGGCACGTCGATCGCCTCGATGCGGGCGGCCCGGGTGCGCACCATGAAGTCGTGGTTGGCCGGGTCGTAGGAGATGTCACCGGTCTTGTCGGCCTTCTCCAGGCCGCCGATGCGGTGCTCCAGCCCCGGCGTGCCCGGCACGGCCCACGGGCGGGCCAGCGTCTGCGGGTCGCGCAGGTAGGGGTAGAACTTGCCGTCGTCGCCGTTGGGGCCGGACGCGAACTCGACCTGCAGGTCGGGCAGCTCGCTGATCTCCGGCAGCAGCCACGGCTCGGAACCGTTGGCGACGTACCCGTCGGACAGCAGGATGACCGGGGTGCGGTACTTCAGCGCGATGCGGCAGGCCTCGATCGCGGCGTGGAAGCAGTCGACCGGCGACTGCGCGGCCACCACCGCGACCGGCGCCTCGCCGTGCCGGCCGAACAGCGCCATGCTCAGGTCGGCCTGCTCGGTCTTGGTGGGCAGGCCGGTGGACGGCCCGGCCCGCTGCACGTCCACGACGACCAGCGGCAGCTCCAGCGCCACCGCGAGCGAGATGGTCTCGCTCTTGAGCGCCACGCCGGGGCCGCTGGTGCTGGTCACGCCGAGCGCGCCGCCGTACGACGCGCCGAGCGCGACGCCGACCGCCGCGATCTCGTCCTCGGCCTGCACCGTGGTCACGCCGAACTTCTTGTGCTTGCTCAGCTCGTGCAGGATGTCCGAGGCCGGGGTGATCGGGTATGCCCCGAGCAGCACCGGCAGCTTCGCCTTCACGCCCGCGGCCACCAGGCCGAGCGCCAGCGCGGCGTTGCCGGTGATGTTGCGGTAGTTGCCCGGCTTCATCTGCGCCGGGGGCACCTCGTAGCGCACCGCGAAGCTCTCGGTGGTCTCGCCGAAGCTCCAGCCGGCCTCGAACGCGGCCTTGTTGGCGGCGACCAGCTCCGGGCGGGCGGCGAACTTGCGCTCCAGGAACGCCATGGTCGACGCGTGCGGCCGCGAGTAGAGCCAGCTCAGCAGGCCGAGCGCGAACATGTTCTTGGCCCGCTCGGCGTCCTTCTTGCTGATCGAGTGCTCGGCCAGCGCGCCCACGGTCATGCTGGTCAGGCCGACCTTGTGCACGTCCCAGCCGGCGAGGGAGTCGTCCTCGAGCGGGTTGCTGTCGTAGCCGACCTTGGCCAGGTTGCGCTTGGTGAACTCGTCGGTGTTGACGATGATCGTCCCGCCCTTGGGCAGGTCGGCGATGTTCGCCTTGAGCGCCGCCGGGTTCATCGCCACCAGCACGTTCGGCGCGTCGCCGGGCGTGAGGATGTCGTAGTCGGCGAAGGCCACCTGGAAGCTGGAGACGCCGGGCAGCGTGCCGGCAGGCGCACGGATCTCCGCCGGGAAGTTCGGCAACGTGGAGATGTCGTTGCCGAGCTGGGCGGTCTCCGACGTGAACCTGTCGCCGGTGAGCTGCATGCCGTCGCCCGAGTCACCGGCGAAGCGGATCACCACCCGGTCGAGCTGGTGGATCTCCTTCGCGGGATGCCCGGGCTCGCTGAGCTGGCCGGCGGGGCCGGTGCCCTCACGATGTTCGGCCACTGGACGCGACCTCCTGCTTGGGGTGGTGTGCTGTCACTCTCGATTAAGGTCAGCCTACGTCGGCGGTAGGGAATCGCGGTGACACGGCCCCCCCGTCAAAACCGTGCTGAACGTGATGAACGCGACAGCATGATGCGGGACGGGTCGCGCACATCACTGACCCGTCCCACAAAGTGGCACGTTCGCGCTAACCCGTGAATGACGTCCCGTTCCAGCTGAACACCGAGGTCCGGCTCGTCTCATTCAGCCGCCCGTGGTCGACGGTCAGCTCGCCCGGTGCCACGCTCCAGGGCCCGACCAGGTAATCCTCCGCCGCGGTGGGCACCCGGGCCAGCGCGCGCCAGCCGTCCGGCGCCAGGTCGAACAGCACCAGGTGCTGGCTCGGCTGCACGTCGGCCGTCCCGCCGGGGGTGTCGTCCACCGCACACGCCACCAGCAGCAGCAGGTACGGCGGCCGGGCCGGGTCGAGCCGCGCCAGGTGCGGGCCGTTCGACGGCGCGCCCGGCACCAGGCTCCACTCGCGGTCCCCGGCGTCGGCGATGCCCTCGGCGTCGAACACCGGCCGCACCTGCCCGGTGGGCGGCGGCAGGTCGTTGCAGCGCAGGTCCGCCGCCACCGGCGTCAGGTCCAGGCGGCGGCCCTCCACCGTCGGCAGCACCGGCGGGTACGCCGCCGACACGTCCACCCGCGCGAACGCCGTGCCGGTCCACCGGAAGCCGTACGCCAGCCCGACCGGGTAGTCGGCGGGGTCGCCGAACCGGTCGTACATCTCGGAGTAGATCACCTGGTCGGCGATCCACGTCGCGGCGTGGCCCGGGCCGCGCTCGCCCACCCAGCCCAGCGCCCGCAGCCGCCCGTCCGCCTCCCGGGTGACCGCCAGCAGGTGGGACTTGCCGTCGCCGCTGTCCTCCTCGCTGCCCCAGCACGAGGCCCCCAGGACCGCCTCGGCCGCCCCGTCGCCGGTCAGGTCGCCGTAGGCGACGTCGCGGACGTCGAGCTGGATGCGCGGGTAACCGCTCGGGGCCGCCACCGGCTCGACACCGCCCTGCGCGCGGGGCGGGTACGTGCGGAAGGTGAGCCGCCCCGCCGGGCAGCCCGGCGCGGCGGGGACGGTGACGGTCGCGCGCCGCCAGTCGGTCCTGAGGATCGGATCGCCCGGGGCGACCGTGGTCACCGGCGCCGGGCTGGGCGGGGGCGCGCTCGGCAGCGGGGTCGCCGACGGCGCCGCGCTCGGGCTCGCGCTCGGGCTCGGGGTCTGCGCGGGCGGCACCGGGCCCGGCCAGACCGGCCCGACCACCCGTACCGCGAACACCGCCACCAGCGCGCAGGCGGCGGCCGCCGCGGCGGCCAGCGTGCCGTTGCGCAGGCGGCGGCGCCGGTCCCCGCGCAGCCGCACGGTGTCCGGCGGCACCGGCTCGCCGCCGCGCGAGTGCTCGCCGAGCAGCGCCGCCAGCTCGCCGCGGCCGCGGTGCAGCCAGGACTTGACGGTGCCCGCGGGCACGCCCATCTCCCGCGCGACCTCGCTCACCGGCAGGTCCACCAGGTGGTGCAGCACGATCGCCTGGCGCTGGTCCATGGGCAGCGCGCGCAGCGCGGCCACCAGCGCCACGTGCTCCGGATCGGCCGGCGCCACGTCCGCCGGGCGCTGCTTGACCAGGTGCGCGGCGGCCACCCGCAGGTTGCGCCAGCGGGAGCGGGCCAGGTTGACGGTCACCCGGTAGACCCACGCGCCGGGGTTGTCGTAGCCGGAGATGTCGGCCCAGCGCTGCCACGCCCGGCAGTACGCCTCCTGGGCGAGGTCCTGCGCCTCGCCGCGGTCACCGGTGAGCCCGAACGCGACGGCGACCGTGCCGGCGAAGTTGGCCCGGTAGAAGGAGTCGAAGTCGGTCGCGGCCAGGGCACGCCGATCGGCGGGCCGCTGCGCCCGCAGCGGCACCGACCGTGGTTGCGGGGCGGGCATCGTCATGCAGGGTCACACACCATGCCCCGCCGTCCGGTTGCATGAATCCCAACCGTTATCCCCAGCGGTTACGCTGCCGTGGTGGACGGTTACCTCGACGCGTACGCGACGGTGGCGCTGCTGCTGCTGGTGGGTGTGCTGATCATCGGTGGGGCGTTCACCGCCAACCGCCTGCTGCGCCCGTCGCGGCCCAACGCGGCGCAGGGCAAGCTCGACACGTACGAGTGCGGCCTCGATCCGGTCGAGGGCGGCTGGGCGCAGATGCAGATTCGTTATTACATCTACGCATATCTGTATGTGCTGTTCGCGGTCGAGGCGGTGTTCCTGTTCCCGTGGGCCGTCGTGTACGCCCGATCCGGCTTCGCGGTCGTCGTGGAGATGGCGATATTCGTGGCCGTGCTGGCGTTGGGCCTGCTCTACGCGTGGCGCAAGAACGCGCTGCGGTGGGCGTGACCCGTTCCGGACGGCTCCTTACCGGCCGGTAATGAGCCGGAAAGCCCGCGTTTCACGGGCCGGACAGCTCGGGTGGCAGGGTCGCGCTGAAGCGCCAGTCGTGCCACGATCGTGGGCATGGGCAACCTGCTGCTGCTGATCGTCGTCGCGCTCACCGTGGGCGCCGTGGTGTTCGGGGTGATGACGCTGGTCACCGGGGGTGACCCGGGCCTGGCGCCGGCCGAGCCGGACGAGCGTGCGACACCGTTGCCCGCCGACCGCCCGCTCGTTGAGGGCGACGTGTCCCGGGTGACTTTCGACCCGACCTGGCGTGGCTACCGGATGGCGCAGGTCGACCAGACGCTGCGCCGGTTGGCGTACGACATCGGCTACAAGAGTGAACTGATCCAGGTGCTGGAGGCGGAGGTCACCGCGCTGCGCGAGGGCCGCCTCGACGACGCCGACACGCTGGCCCGTGCCCGCGCCAGCGCGCTGGGCCAGGTCACCGGCGTCGAGCCGGTGCCGGTTCTCGCCGCCGCCGCCGACGCCGAGGGGACCGTCGACGGCGACCCGGCCGAGCCGGTGGCCGTCGCCGAGCCGGAGCTGTCCGAGCAGCCCGCCGACGAGACCGACGGCCGCGAGCCGGACCACGAGACCGACGCGCCCCACGCTGTGACGGACCCGGCCGCGGCCGGCGAGCCGGTCCGGCGGTGACGGCGCCGGACCCCGCGGCACCGGGCGCAGGCGAGGTCACCGCCACGGTGATCGTCGCCGCCCCCGCCGAGCGCGTGTTCGCGGCGTTCACCGCGTGGGAGCGCCAGGGCGACTGGATCCCGCTCACCAAGGTGCGCGTGATGGAGGGCGACGGCGGCGAGGGCACCGTCATCGAGGCGGTGACCACGGCCGGCCCGGCCGTCCTGCGCGACGAGATGCGCGTGGTCAAACTGGACCCGCCGTACGAGGTGCGCGTAGTCCACCAGGGCCGGGTGCTGCGCGGCCCCGGCGTCATGCGCTGCACTCCCATGGGCGGCGACCGCACCCAGGTCGTCTGGCACGAGTGGTTCCACCTGCCCGGCGGCGCCGCCGGTCGCGTGGCCTGGCCGTTCCTGTGGCCCGGCTCCAAGCTGAGCCTCAAGCAGGCCTTGAAACGCTTCGCCCGCCTGGTCGAGGCCGGCCGCCTTCCCTGACCCCCGCCACGCCCCGTTGATCGTCCGACCTGCCTGGCACATGGGCGTATCCTGAGCGCGCTTTCGCCCAGGTGCCTGGCAAGTCCAGTGATCTAGAGGGGGCGCTTCGGTTCGGCAGGCGACCAGCCGGGGCCGCGGAACAGGGTGCCGAGCCACTGGCTCACCCGGCGGGTACGCAGGTCGCGGAGGATCGCGGCGTACTCGTGGTAGGCCACGCGCAGCGGGTTGTGGGTGGTGATGTTCGTGGTGAGGCCGTACACCGGGCGCTCGGTCTCCGGGGCGAACGAGCCGAACATCCGGTCCCAGATGATCAGGATGCCGCCGTAGTTGCGGTCCAGGTAGCTGCCCTGCGAGGCGTGGTGCACCCGGTGGTGCGACGGGGTGTTGAAGACGAACTCGTACGGCCGCCACATCCGGTCGATGCGCTCGGTGTGGATCCAGAACTGGTAGAGCAGGTTGATGCCGCCGCAGAACGCGGTGATCGCCGGGTGCACCCCGAGCGCCGCCAGCGGCAGGTAGAACATGAAGCCGGTGAAGCCGGTCCAGGACTGGCGCAGCGCGGTCGACAGGTTGAACGCCCGCGACGAGTGGTGCACCACATGCGACGCCCACAGCAGCCGGATCACGTGGTGACCGCGGTGCGACCAGTAGTAGCAGAGGTCCTGCGCGATCAGGAACAGCGGCAGCGCCCACCAGGCGAACGGGATGCGCAGCGGCGTCAGCTCGAAGACCGCCGCGGTGGCCAGGCCCGTGCCGAGTCCCCAGAGCACGTCCCAGCCGAGGCTGCCCAGGCCCATGCCGATGCTGGTGGCGCTGTCCTTGAGCCCGTATCCGATCTCGTCGTCGTCGGGATGGAACCAGTAGGACACCCGTTCGAGGACCATGAGCAGAATGAACAGCGGCACCGAGTACAGCACCACCGGGGGGAAGTCCGGGAGCTCCATGGGTTCCGAAGGCTATTCGCGTTCGAGTGAGGGGACAAGAGGGTGAACGACCTCATCGTCGGGGAGGACGGGCAGGCCCGCTGCGCGTGGGCGGCCAGCGCCCCGGAGTACCGCGAGTACCACGATCAGGAGTGGGGCACGCCGCTGCGCGGCGACGACGCGCTGTTCGAGCGGGTGAGCCTGGAGGCGTTCCAGTCCGGGCTGTCCTGGATCACGATCCTGCGCAAGCGGCCCGCGTTCCGCGCCGCGTTCGCCGGGTTCCACATCGCGTCGGTGGCCGCGTTCGGGCCGGCCGACGTGGACCGGCTGCTCGGCGACGCGGGCATCGTGCGCAACCGTTCCAAGATCGAGGCGACGCTGCACAACGCCCGGGTGGCCCTGGAGCTGCCGGGCGGGCTGAGCGCGCTGCTGTGGTCGTACGCCCCCGACCCGGCGCGGCGGCCGCGGCCCGCCACCCTCGCCGACGTCCCGGCGACCTCGGACGCGTCGAAGGCCATGGCCAAGGAGCTGAAGAAGCGCGGCCTGCGCTTCGTCGGGCCCACCACGGCGTACGCGCTGATGCAGGCCACCGGCATGGTCGACGATCACCTGGTGGGCTGCCACGTGGCCGCCAAGCGCCTGTGATGGGATGGACGGGTGCGTAGGGAGTGGCTGGTCAGCGTCGCGTTGCCGATCGAGGCGGAGTCGCCGGAGGAGGCCGTCCGCGAGTACTGGCGGTACGTCACCGAGCTCGGCCCCGACGAGCTGCCCGCCTACGTCTCGCCGTCGGGCGACGAGCTGCAGATGACGGCGTACGTCACCGACGGCGTCGCGCCGCTGGACCCGGAAGAGGACTGACCCGCCTCGCGACCGGACGCCGCTCGGCTGGGCACCCCGCTTTGCATAGACGTTGGCCTATCTGGATGAACTCGATCTACGAAAAGTCATCCAGATAGGCCAACGTCTATGGAAAAGCGGGGTCAGGCGCCGTGGAAGAGCGGCTTCTGCTTGTTGACGAAGGCGTGGGTGGAGTCGCGGTGGTCGGCGGTGCGGCCGGCGACGGTCTGGGCGGCCAGCTCGACGTCCAGCGCGTCGGCGAGGGTGCCGGTGGAGCCGTGGCTCAGCTCGCGCTTGATCTGGCCGTACGCGATGGTCGGGCCGGCCGCGAGGCGGGCCGCCAGCTCCTGCGCGGCGGGCAGCACCTGCTCGTCGTCGTCGACCAGCTTCGTGAGCAGGCCCAGCCGCAGCGCCTCGGCGGCGGGCACCGGCTCGGCCAGCAGCAGCAGCTCGGCGGCCTTCGCGCTGCCGACCATGCGGGGCAGGGTCCACGAGACGGCGGTGTCGGCGGCCAGGCCCACCCGGGCGAAGGCCATCAGGTACGACGTCGCCGGGCCGCCGATGCGCAGGTCGGACAGGAACGCCAGGCCCGCCCCGGCGCCCGCGGCCGCGCCGCGCACCGCGGCGATGACCGGCTTGGGCAGCTCGGCGAGGGCCAGCGCGAGCGGGTTGTAGTGCTTCTCCACGGTGTCCAGCGGCGCGTCCCCGCCCAGCGCGGCGATGTGCTCGCGCAGGTCCTGCCCGACGCAGAAGGCCCGGCCGGCGCCGGTCAGCACCACGGCCCGGCAGGCCGGGTCGCCGGCCAGCTCGAGGAACGTCTCCCGCAGCGCCTCCTTGAGGGCGACGTCGAGCGAGTTCAGCGACTCGGGGCGGTTCATGGTGACGGTGACGACGCCCTCGGCGCGGTCGACGAGCAGCGGTCCGGACATCAGCTCTCCCTGAGGCAGTGGTCGACGAAACGGTCGGCGGCGGGCCGCAGCCGGGCGGCCTGCCGGTCGAAGAAGGCGGCCGCGGCGGTGCCGGGCCAGTCCGCGGGCAGCAGCGAGGCGGGCAGCTGCGGGTCGCGGAAGAGGAACGCGCGCCAGGCGTGCACCAGGGCGCACCGGGCGGCGTACGCGGTGCGGTCGTCGGTGAGCCGGGTGACCGCGCCGACGACCGGCGTGAGCTGGGCCACGAACCCGGCGTAGGCGGCTCCGACCGCGGACACGTTCCACGCTCTCATGATCAGCTGCCGGGCGCCCGCATCCCCGCCGACGTGCGCGGCGGAGAACCGCTCGAAGCGCACCCCGGCGTCGGTGAGCAGCTGGTCCACCTCGCCGGCCGGGCGGGCGGCGAGCCACACGCCGGCCTCCAGGCGACCGTACCCGAGGAAGGTCAGGTCGCCGGTGAGCCGGTCGCGCTCGGCGCGGGCCTCGGGCGGGGTGACCACCAGCAGGTCGAAGTGGCCGTCCCAGGTGCTGCGGCCGGTGCGGTAGATGCGGGCGGCGGCCTCGTCGAGCCGGCGCACCGCGCGCGGGGTGAGCTGGTAGCCCGGTCCGGCCCCCAGGCGTACCGGGGAGAGCCAGCCTTGTCGCACCATGCGGGACACCGCGGTACGCACCGCCGGTGCGGCGATGCCGAGGGGCGCGAGCAGCCGGATGAGGGCCGCGATGGTGGCCCTGCCGCCACGTTGTCGCAGGTGATCGCCGTAGAGGTCGAATAGTGCGGAACGGGCCTGCATGAGGGGTGATTGTGACAGATGTGAACTCTGCTGGCGAGATGATGTCACACCGTGACCGGCCCGGTTTGGGCTTAGCGGAGTCCATCAGGGAAAATCATTGGTCGGCACCCGAACGTGTGGCCTCACCCAACCACACGGGGTGCCGGACGGCGTACGACGGTGCCGCGTCGCGCCGGCCGCGGGTTCGCGGCCGCGCGAGGTTTCGCCGGCGGAGCAGGCGGGGAGACCCGCCAAGTCTTGCATTCAACCCGGGTGCAGGTCTGGCAAGTCTGAGGGGAGACACACATGGCGGCGATGAAGCCGCGGACGGGCGACGGTCCGCTGGAGGTCACGAAAGAGGGCCGGGGAATCGTCATGCGCGTGCCGCTGGAAGGTGGCGGGCGGCTTGTGGTGGAGATGACACCGGACGAGGCCACCAACCTGGGCGAGGCGCTCAAGTCGGCCGTCGGCTGACGACGGGACCGGCCGGCGCTGGTGGGAAGTCGAGGCGGGCCGCCGTACGGGGCGGCCGCCGGGACCGGCCTCTGGCGTCCCCCCATCCCGGCCGCCCCACCCACCCCTCCCCGGCCCGGTGCCATGCCCCCGCATGGTCGCCGAGCCGTGCACACCCCCGCAGCACCATTCTCCTGACCAGCGGGAAACCACTCTCCGCCCCGATCCGCCGCGGCCACGGCGACCCCCACGGGGCGGAGCGCGCACACCTGCCTCCGTCGCGGCCGGCGCCGGAGGCGGCGCGGTAGGGTCAGGCGGTCGGCGGTGTGGACGCCCTCGGTACAGGCTGCGAAGGGGCAGGTAATGATCTCTATTCGACTGGACGCCGCGGCGGTCGCGGCGGGAGCCGTCGCGTGCCCGGTGGGCGCTCCCACGGGGGAGGCTGCCGTGGGCACGCCGCTCGCCGTGCTGCCCGCGGAGATCACTGCCGAGGTCGAGGCGTATCTCGCCGCCACCGAGCACAAGGGGGCGGCGGGCAGCGTCCAGGTGCTGCCGCGCCCGCTGCGCGAGCCCGCGAAGGTGCTGCTGGTCGGCGTCGGCGCGGGCGACGAGGCGGGCTGGCGCGCGGCCGGCGCGGCGCTGGCGCGTGCCGCCGCCAAGGAGCCGGCGCTGACCGTGCCGGTGCCCGCGGACCTGTCCCCGGCCGCCCTGCGCGGGCTGGCCGAGGGCCTGTGGCTCGCGTCGTACCGGTTCAGCGTGACCGAGGAGAAGCCCGAGAGCGCGCCCAAGCTGGCCGAGGTCGTCGTGGCGGCCGAGGCCACGCCCGAGCGCGAGTCGGCGCTCGCCACGGCCCGCACGGTGGCCGGGCACACCCGTTTCGCCCGCGACCTCACCAACACCCCGTCGCTGGTCAAGACCCCCGAATGGTTCGTACGCCAGGTGCGCGAGCGGGCCGGGGACGGCGTGACCGTGACCGTGCGCGACCGTGCCCAGCTGGAGGCCGAGGGCTTCGGCGGCATCCTCGCCGTCGGCGGCGGCTCCGTGCACGACCCGTGCCTGCTGGAGCTGACCTTGGCGCCGGAGGGCGCGACCCGGCACGTGGTGCTGGTCGGCAAGGGCATCACGTACGACACCGGCGGCATCGACATCAAGCCCACCGAGGCCATGCAGCTGATGCGCAAGGACATGGGCGGCGCCGCGGCCGTCGTCGGCGCGCTGCTGAGCGTCGCCGAGCTCGGGGTGCCGGTCAAGGTCACCGCGCTGGCCCCGCTGGCCGAGAACATGGTCTCCGGCTCGTCCTGGCGGCAGGGCGACGTCGTCACCCACTACGGCGGCCTCACCTCCGAGGTGCGCAGCACCGACGCCGAGGGCCGGGTCGTGCTCGGCGACGCCATGGCGTACGCCGTCAAGAACCTCGACCCGGACCTGCTGGTCGACCTGGCCACGCTCACCGGCGCGTCCCGCATCGCGCTGGGCAAGAAGACCGCGGCCCTGTTCAGCGGCAACGACGAGCTGATCGACGGCTTCACGGCCGCCGCGGCCGAGACCGGCGAGCAGGTGTGGCGCCTGCCGCTGGCCGAGGACTACGTCGCCGACGTGGCGTCCGACCTCGCCGACCTGGACAACGCGGCCGGCAACCCCGGCACCATCACCGCCGCGCTCTACCTGCGGGAGTTCGCCGGCAGCCTGCGCGACCGCTGGGTGCACCTCGACATGTCCTCGCCCGCCTGGTCGGCGTCCCCCGACGCCGAGCTGACCAAGGGCGCCACCGGCTGGGGCGTCCGCCTCCTCACCCGCTGGCTCACCACCCTCTGACCCAGGTAAGGAAGGGCACCTTCTTAACGCAATGCGTAGAGGAAGGTGCCCTTCTTCACGCCGGTGTCCTTCTGCGGCGGGTGGGCGGCGCCTTTGATCGCCGTTTCAGGTCGAAACCTTGAGTCTCACCGCACATCCGGACCAGAGACAGCGATCACCGCCCGAGCCGCGAGCCGCGAGCCGCGAGCCGCGAGCCGCGAGCCGCGAGCCGCGAGCCGCGAGCCGCGGGTCAGACGCGGACGGCGGCGAGCAGGCCCTCGCCGAGAGGGAGCAGGGCGGGCTGCCACAGGTCGCTGTCGCGCACTCCCTGCGCCAGCTCGCGCACCGTGAAGACGTCGCGCCCGCTGGTCAGCACGCCGTGCAGCACGACCAGGCCGCCGGGACGCAGCAGTCGCGCCGCCGCGTCGACGAAGGCGGCGTACTCGGTGGGGTCGGCGTCGACGAAGAGCAGGTCGTATGCCCCGTCCGCGAGCCGGGGGAGCACCTCCAGCGCCCGGCCCGTGATCACCCGCGCCCGCGAGGCGGAGAAACCGGCCTCCGTGAACAGCCGCCGGGCCATCCGCTGGTGCTCGGCCTCCAGGTCGATGGTGGTCAGCACGCCGTCGGCGCGCATGCCGCGCAGCAGCCACAGGCCGCTGACGCCGGTGCCGGTGCCGATCTCCACGACCGCCTTCGCCGCGCAGGCGCCCGCCAGCATGCGCAGGGCCGCGCCGACCGACGGCGCGACCGGTTGCAGGCCCACCTCGACGGCGAGCCCCCGCGCGGTCTGCGCGATCACGTCCTCCGGGACGTACGACGCGATGAAGTCGCCCGCGCTGCCGGCCTGGCGATGCAGCGTCGTCATTGATGCACCTTCCGCGAACAGTGAATTTTCACGTTGAAACCGTGCCATCCTGAAGCCGGGAACGGACGGAGGGCAGGTCAGTGACCGACGGCTGGGGTTTTCGCCGGCCGGATGACGACGACTGGACGGCAACGCAGCAGACGCCGCCGGCCGTCGCACCGCCGGCGTCGTTTTGGTGGTCTGATGCGCTCAACGATCCGTGGCGCGATCCGCACTCGCCGGTGGCGCTCGTGCCACCCGCCGAGCGCGTGACCGCGCCCGTGCCGGAGCCGTTGGCCGAGCCCGACCATACCCGAAGGCGTACGTTGTGGACAGTCGCCGGAGCGGCCGTCCTCGCGGGCGTACTGGCCGGGGTGCTCGGCGGGGCGATGGGCGTGCGCTTCAGCGATGACCGGCAGACCGCCCGCTCCGTGCTCGGCCCGACCGCCACGCCGCCGCAGCGCGCCCCCGAGTCGCTGGCCGCCGTGGCCAGCATGGTGCTGCCCAGCGTGGTCACGATCCGGGTGCCGGTGGACGGCGGCGTCTCGCTCGGCTCGGGCTTCGTGGCCAGCGCCGAGGGGCACGTCATCACCAACGACCACGTGGTAGCCGGCGGGTCCGGAGTGGCGAGCGTCATATTCGACGACGGCACCAGCTCGCCCGCCAAGGTCGTCGGTGCCGACCCCGAGTCGGACGTCGCCGTGCTGCAGGTGCAGCGCAAGGACGTGCGGCCCGCCCTGTTCGGCGACTCCGACGCGGTCGCGGTGGGCGACTCCGTCGTCGCCGTGGGCTCGCCGCTGGCGCTGCGCGGCACGGTCACCGCGGGCATCGTCAGCGCGCTGGACCGGCCCGTCGTGACCAGCGCCGATGACGGCGGGACCAGGTACTACGCCGCGATCCAGACCGACGCCGCGGTCAACCACGGCAACTCGGGCGGCCCGCTGGTGGACGCCGCGGGCCAGGTCGTCGGGATCAACGCGGTGATCAAGTCGATGGCGGGCAGCGAGGAGTCGGCGGGCAACATCGGCCTGGCCTTCGCGATCCCGATCAACCACGCCCGGCGCGTCGCCGAGGAGATCATCGCCGAGGGCCGGGCGCACCGCACCGTGCTGGGCGCGGAGGTCGAGGAGGCGTTCCGGGGACCCGCGGGCGGGGTACGGCTGGGCGAGGTCGTCGCCACCGGTCCCGCCGCCGAGGCGGGGCTGCGCCAGGGCGACGTGGTGACCAGCTACGGCGGCCGCCCGCTCAGCGAGCCCACAGACCTCATCGCACTTGTGCGGAAAACTGCACCGGGCGACGTGGTCCAGGTGGCGTACAAACGCGGTCCCACCAGCCATAACACCTCGGTGACACTCGTCGCTGACGCCGACTGAGGGGTGGCCCCTCCGGGCGTGCCGCACGTAGTCTTGCGACGTCGGGCACAGTCGGGAGGCAGCGGTGTTTGAGAATCTGAACAGCTGGGAGTTCATCGGGCTCCTGCTGCTCGCACTGTTGATCTTCGGGGAGCGGCTGCCCAAGGCCATCAGCGACGGCATGCGGATGCTGCGCAACCTGCGCTCCCTCGCCGCGAACGCCACCGGCGACCTGAGCAAGGAGCTCGGCACCGACATCAAGCTCGAGGATCTGAACCCCAAGGCGTTCATGCGCAAGCACCTGCTCAGCGAGGAGGACGAGGCGGCCCTCCGCAAGCCGCTGACCGGCCTCTACGACGACCTCAAGGGCGAGCTGAACAACGTCGGCAAGGTCGCCTCCGACGCCAAGGCCAACGTCAACGCCATGGCCACCGCCACCCCGAGCGGCTCCTCGTCGAGTCCGTCGGCCCCGACCCCCTCCCGCTTTGACGACGCCACCTGACCGTCAGGCCTGCCGCCGAACCGAGGTCTCGGGCTCACCGCCCTCCCCGCCTGCCGAGGCTCACCTGCGCAACTCGTGAAGACTCGCGGCCTCAG
>NZ_JBFAOU010000033.1:0-57481 GCF_040675365.1 Catellatospora sp. NPDC049609
GGTGCGAACCCGGCGCTGTCCCGCAACTGTGATCCCGCTCGTCGAGCGGGGAGCCAGGTCGCCTGCGACGGTCGCGAACCACGCTCTCGAGCTCGGGATCGGTGAGCGCGTCGAGGCGCTGCAGGGCCTCCTCGACGGTCGCCGGCGGCGGGGCGGCCGCGGCGGCGGGCAGGAACGGGTGGTACGTGACCGTCAGCGGGTCCAGCCGTGCGACCAGCACCGCGGGGTGCGCCAGAGCCGCCGGCGCGCCCGGCCCGCCGTCGCCCAGCTCGGCGGCCTCGGCCGCCGGGTCGGGCAGACCCGCGACGGCGCACACGATCCGGTGCGCGGCCGCGGCGCCGACCAGCGCGGCGAGCGCGTACGGCACCTCGCCGGGCGCGTCCGCGCCGTCCACCCGCAGCGTTGCGGCCTGGGCCTGCCACCACACGGCGTCCAGGTCCGACACCGGCGTCACCAGCCCGACCTCGCCGCGGCAGCGCGCCGCGACAGCCGGCGCACCCGCCGCCGGGGCGTCGGCGCTCAGCAGCAGGTCCGCCGCGCCGCGTCCGTCGCCGGGCAGGGCGGCCCGGACCGCCCGGACCCCGGCGCCGGTCAGCGCGCGGACCGCGCTGTCGGCCGGTGGGCCGTCCCCGGCGACGTGCACGGTCGCCGCCCGCAGCCGCCGCCACGCCTGCGCCGGATCGGCCGCGACCGCGCTCAGCCACGCGGCGACGTCCGCCGCCGGCACCTCGGGGCCGGTCTGCTCGGCCCAGCTCACGGGCACCTCGACGAGCATGTCGTGCTCGCGCAGCTGGTCCAGCAGCAGCGACACGGCGCGGGTCACCTCGGGCCTGCCCTCGGGCGCGGCCACCTGGTCGGCGGGCAGCCCGTCGGCCAGCCGCGCGCTGAGGATCTCCCACAGCCGCCACAGCCCCGCACCGCCCTTGACGGTGAAGCTGGACGACCAGCCGCGCACGTGCACCCCCTGCGGCACGGGCGTGGCGTGCACGATCGGTCGCAGCCGCACCAGCGTGGCGGGCCGCGGCGGCACCGGTGCGGTGCGCTGCGCCGGAACCACCGGCGTCGCCAGGGTGGTCATGCCGCCACCTCGCTCAGCGCGGCGGGCTGCGCCTGCGCCCGCTGGGCGGCCAGGTAGCGGTCCAGCCGCTCCCGCCAGGTGACCCCGGTGATCCGCTCGGCCGCCTGGCTGACCAGGTACGCCGCCAGGTAGCGCTCGGCGGGCTCCACGTCGCACACGCCGAGCAGCTGGTAGAGGACGTTGGTGGCGAAGCGGTAGACGACGAACTGCCGGGCGTAGGGGACCTTCTCGAAGTCGACCTGGCGCAGCTGGGCATGGAACTCGCTGTACTCGGTACGCCGGTCGGGGTCCCACTGGCGCAGGGTGTGCTCATCGCCGACCTGCCGGGCCCGGTCGGTGTACGCGTCGCCGGGCACCGGCGGCAGGTCGCCGCGCTCGTAGGCGGGCTCGGCCGTGGCGCGGGCCGCCTGTGTCCAGGCCAGCCACGCCGCCTCGACGGGCGATTCGGCGTGGCCGTCGGCGACCCGGGCGACCAGGTCGGTGACGGCTTCGGCGTGGCGTTCCCAGTGCCGGGCGTACGACTGCCGCAGCAGCCCCTCCGGGTCGTGGAACAGCAGGAACTCCTCCAGATGAGACAGGAACGACTGGTGGCCCGCGCCCAGCCCGAGCGGGTAGCGGCCGGCGTGCGCGGCCATCGCGACCAGGATCAGCCACACCCGGGCCCCGGCGGCGTCGCCGCGGCGGCCCAGGTGCGACAGCGACGCCGACACGGCCGGCACGCCCAGGCGCATCAGCTCGGTGCGGCACTGCACCGCCGCCGGCCCGCCGAGCAGCCGCTCCAGCGCCTGCGGCTGGGGGGTGACCACGGCGACGGTGTTGTCCGGCCAGATCGGCGTGTACGGCGGCGGGATCAGCTCCACCCGGCCCGCTATCGCGGCGCGGTGCAGCAGCTCGGCGTCGCTGGTGACGATCCGGGAGCCGTGGCCGCGCAGGTAGGCCCGCAGCCGGCCGGACACCGCCGCGGCGGCGGCGCGCACCGCGTCGGGCTCGCCGCGCAGGCAGACGCGCACGTGCGGGCCGTGCAGCCAGTGCCGCTCGACATGGGCGCCGACCGTGCCGGAGGCGGCCTCGGCCAGCGCGGGCAGCACGGCCTCGCGCAGCAGCGGCGCCTTGACCGGGTCGTGGTAGTGGCAGACGACGTCGAGTCCGTCGTACGCGGTCATCGTGTGGTTCCCTTCCGGTAGACCTCGGTCACCAGCTCGACGACGCGGCCGTCGGGGTTGCCCGCGCCGGGCACGGGCAGCGCCTCCTCGGCGCGCACCCCCCGGTCGTGGCGTACCAGCAGCTTGGGCAGGTTGCGCAGGTGCAGCGCGTTGCCGAAGTCGACGAACTGGGGCTTGTACTGACCCATGTAGCGCTGGAAGTCCTCGGCGTTGGTCATCTCGCCGCCCTCGGGGCCGAGGAACAGCTGCGGGGGCAGCCCGTGGCGGGCCAGCCACCCGGCGGCGGCCTCGGCGGGCACGTCGCCCTCGGCGGCCATCTGCTCGGCGAACGCGGCGACGTCGGCGGGCGGCAGCTGCCACGAGCGCCGCGCGAGCACCAGGTCGCGGTGGCACAGCCGCGGCCGGACCACGACGCCGCCCACCCGCCGGGCCGGGGCCAGGTGGGTGATGCTGGCCAGGCCGCTGGACAGGTCCAGGTAGAGCGGCAGGAACCGGTCCGGCAGGATGAACGGCACCAGGAAGCCCAGGTACAGCAGGTCGACGGTGTCGCCGGAGCCGGTGTGGCGCAGCCGCACCTGGTCGGTGCGCTCGTCGTGCCACAGCTCCAGGTCGGCGGTGGTGATGCCGGCCCAGGCCGGGTCCTCGCCGACCTCGTCGTCGGCGACCAGCGGGTGCAGGTTGGCGTTGAAGCCGCTGACCGGCCGCCACTGGGCGACCCGCGCGCCGGGGCCGAACCCGGCCCTGATCTGCGCCGCCACCGCGGCCCGCGCCCCGGGCTCGACCAGGTCCAGGAACCGGCTGGTGAACCGGCCCCAGCCGCCGTAGACATGGTTGAGCACCAGCCGGGTCGCGCCAGGTCCGGCCAGCGGCTGCACGAAGAAGCTGTACGACGACGGCCGGGTGCGCACCCAGTCGGGCAGCACCTGCCCGGCCAGGTCGACCACGTCCTGGCTCAGCCGCAGCTCGTCGGCCTCGGCGGGGTTGTCCGCCGCGACCGCCTGGCACACCGCGGCCCGCGCCCGGGCCAGCTCCGCCAGCTCGGGCGTGACCATTAGCCCCTGCGCGGGGTCGTCGCTGATCGTGCCGTTGAGCTTGACCAGGTTGCCGGCGTGCCACACCGCGCCCATCTCGTGGGCGAACCCGGCCAGGTCGCGGCTGCGCCCGCCGGGGCCGTGCAGCTGCACGAACCGGTCGCGGGTCAGCCGGCGGAAGACCAGGTACTGGTCGAACAGCTCGACCACCGGCCCGAGCCCGGCCAGGCCCGCGGCCGCGTCGCGGCCGTGCGCGGCGCCCAGCCGCAGCGGCGTACGCAGCGTGACGTCCTCGCTGAGCGGGGGCGACTCCAGCCACGGCGCACCCGCCAGCTCGTACGCCGCCTGCCACTGCCGGCGCAGCTCGGCCAGCACCTCGGTGCGCCGCTCGACGGGCAGCGCCGGGAACCCGGTCGTGGCCGTGTCGATGGCGCGCAGCAGCGCGGCCAGCTCGTGCTCGCCGTGGCCGGCCAGCCAGCCGGCGACGGCCGACGGGGCGTCGACGTCCTGCGGGTGCGCGGGCTGCACCGCCACCAGCAGCCCGCCGTCGATGACCTGCCCGACGTAGCGGCGGGCCGTCTCGGCGGCACGGCGCGGATCGCCGGGCAGCTTCTCGGCCAGCGCCGCGGCGAGCTCGGCGGGCAGCACCCCCTGCGCACCGGCCGCGTGGGCGCGGGCGAGCAGCAGCGCCATCGGTGCGCTGTACGCCAGCTCGACGGCCTCCTCTCGGGCGGCGACGATCCGGTCGCCGTAGCCCAGCGGGGTGTCCCGGCGGTAGCGGACCCGGCCGGCCTCGACGTGGATGCTGGGCGCGAGCCGGTAGGGCACCTGCTCGCGCAGCCGGGCCAGCACGGCGGTGACCAGCCGGACCAGCAGCGTCCGGTTGACCCGGGCGACGGCGACCGGTTCGCCGGACAGCCGCTCCGGCTCGCCCGGCTCGGCCCAGCCGCCCCAGCCGACGTAGGTGAACCAGGACAGCGGGCTGGTCTTGGCGCTGGCGCGCAGGGCGTAGCGCAGCGCGTTGGGTTCGCTCTTGCGGGCCCGCGCGTCCGGGGCGGCACCGCCGGCGGCCGCGCGGTCGATGCCGCGCAGCAGGTCGGCACCGGTGAGGGTGACCGCCCGCCGGAGCGGGTCGGCGGCGCACACGGCCGCCAGCGCGGCCCGCTCGGCGGCCAGCGCCGGGCCGGCCGCGGTGGTCAGCGCCGCACGTACGGCGGTGAGCTCCGCCGTCGCGTCCAGCCACCGCCGCAGCAGCGGGATCCGGTCCGGCAGGTCGGCGAGCTGGTCGAGCAGGGCCGGTTTGGGCAGGCGTCCGTTGTGGACGTCGCGGCGCAGCGGCAGCACCACCGCCCGGTGGAGCTGCGCGTCGTGGCCTGCGGCGCTGGCGTACAGCGCGTCGGCCAGCTCCGGCGCGGCCCCGTCCAGCCAGGCCCGCAGCTCCACGAGCCGGGCCAGGCCCGCGCGGAAGGGCACGCTCTCCTCGGGCACGGCCGGGTACGGCAGCGCCGCCAGGCGGACCAGCGCGTACGGGGCTAGCTCGGTGCTGCTGACCTGCCGGTCCGGGTGCTGTGCGGAGGTGGTGTCGGCGACGGCGAGCTCGGTCATCCGTACCGCACCCCCTCGTCGCGGCGGAACGCGGCGCGGGCGAGCCAGGCGAACACGACGGTCCACGCGGCCAGCACGCCGATGGTCCAGTCCGGGGCGGCGATGCGGTCGGCCCGGCCGATGATGGTCAGCACCAGGTGCTGGTACTCGTGGGTGGGCAGGAACGCGACGATGTCGCGCACGCCGGCGGGCAGCTGCTCGGCGGGCACGAACAGGCCGCCGAGGAACGCCATCAGCATGAACACGATGTTGGCCAGGGCCATCGCGGCCTGGGCCGGGAACCGGTAGCCGATGGCCATGCCGAGCAGCCCGAACGGGATCGCGCCGAGCAGCACGCTGCCCAGCCACAGCGGCCACTGGGCCGGGGACAGGTTCAGGTCGGTCGTGGTGACCGCCAGGGCCAGCAGCGGGATCCAGCTGACCAGGTTGAACAGCAGCACGAACAGCAGCCGTCCGGCGAAGCGGGTCAGCGCCGGCAGCGGCAGCACGCGCAGCCGCTGCTCCCACGGGTTCTCCCGGTCGGCGGCGACGCCGGCGGAGAGGCTGACGATGGTCACGTTCAGCGTGGTGAACAGCAGGAACGGGGTGATGACGTACTCGCTGCCCAGGCCGAGTGCGGCCAGGTTGCGGGCCCCGGTGTAGCCGAACAGCACGAAGAAGATCAGCGGGAAGAGCAGGGCGGGCAGCCAGTAGACCGGCATGCGGGCGGTGTCGCGCAGGTGGGCGCGGGTGTGCAGCAGGACGTGGCGCATGTCAGGACTTCCTCTCGGCGAGCGGGCCGACCGCGGGGCTGACCGGGATGACGGGGTCGCCGTCGCCCGCGGTGATGGCGCGGATGGCCTCCTCCAGGCCGACGCGCTCGACGCGGATGCCGCGGAACGGCACCCGGTCCAGCACCAGGGCCCGGACGGTCGCGTCGGGGTCGGCGGTGTAGAGCCTGGTGCGGGTGCCGAGCTGCTCGACCCGCTCGGCCGGGACGGTCGTGAACGTGATCGGCGAGGTGCCCTCGGGCACCTCGATCTCCACCAGGTGCAGGCCCACCTCGAGGATCACCTCGTCGATGGAGCCGTCGCGGGCGACCTGCCCGTCGGCGATGACCACGATGCGGCTGGACAGGTGCTCGGCCTCGGCCATGTCGTGGGTGGTCAGCAGCACGGCGCGGCCGCCGGCGGCGACCTCGGCGATGGCCGCCCACAGCCGGTCGCGGCTGTCGGCGTCCAGGCCGCTGGTGGGCTCGTCGAGGAACAGCAGCTCCGGGTTGCCGATGAGGGCGGCGCCCAGGGCGACGCGGCGGCGCTGCCCGCCGGACAGGGTGCCGTTGCGCTTGTGCGCGAACTCGCCGAGGTCGAGCCGGTCGACGACCTCGGCCCGGGGCAGCGGGTCCGGGTAGTGGGCGGCGATCAGGTCGAGGGTCTCGGTGACGGTGAGCCGCCACGGCAGCGCGGTGCGCTGCGGGGTGATGCCGATGCGGGCCTTGACGGCGAGGTCGCGCGGCGAGCCGCCGAGCACCTCGACGCGGCCGGAGGTGGCCTGGCGCAGGCCGGACAGGATCTCGATGGTGGTGGACTTGCCGGCCCCGTTCGGGCCGAGGATGGCGGTCACCCCGCGGGTGACCGTGAGCGACACGGTGTCGAGGGCGACGGTCTTGCCGTATGTCTTGGTGACGCCGTCGAGGCGGGCTATGACTTCCACGGGTGCTCCCGGAGTGTGAAGAGGGGGCACGATCGCTCGTGCCCCCTCGGATCGGTGCTGTTGGGGCGTGGACCCCGGTCCGGGAAGGCCGGCAGTCCCTGACGCTGCCGTTCCCGGTCGTGGCGCTAGGCCGTCACACCTGCTGCTCGCCGCCGCAGGACGAGCAGCAGGAGGACGCGCCGCAGCAGGAGCAGGCGCTGCAGCTGGAGCTGCCCGAGGACGCGCCGGTCTCCGGCAGGGCAGCCGAGTCGCGGATCGAGGTCACGGACAGGTCGTCCAGCTCGAGCTCGTCGACGTTGAACTCCTCGTTCGACATGGTGGATTCACCTCTCTTCAGGGTGGTGCGGATGGGATGGTTCACCCCGGCCGCGCGGCCGGGGAGCTTCGGCTACGTGACGTAGCAGCAGGAGCAGGACGCGTTGCCGCTCGTGTTCACCCACGAGGCCCCGGTCTCCGGCAGCGCCATCGAGTCCCGCATCGCGGTGACCGTCAGCGGCCCCAGGTCCAGGTCGTCCAGATCGAACGCGAGACCGTACTCCGGGATCAGTTCCCAGGTGGTCGACGTGTCGGCCATGTTGCACCTCCTTCGGCGTGCTGCCGGACCGAGCGGCCCGGACGTTCTAGCTGCGTTTCACGTTCAGGTTTCGAACTACGCTTGAGATTATTCAAACGTCGCAGGAATGTCAATCCGTTCCGTCCATCCGATCTGGACGAGGTGTCGCCCACGCCATCGAAACGGCTGCCACCAGCGCAGATGTGCGAGGAAGCCAGGCACCGCGCGCGGACGGGCGCTCCACACCGGACCGGGCAGCCCTCCGGTCCGTCAGATGACATCGGCGGCGACTGCCTGCCATCGGCGCCGGCCGGTGCCAGGCGGCGCGACATACGCGGCCGCCCCCAGCGGCCGGCCGGAGGGGAGCAAGTGTGAGCACCATCAGCGAACGGATCGCGGAAGTCCTGCGCGCCCGGCATCACATACGGCCGCGCATCGACCGCGAGCAGGAGCAGTGGGAACGCGTGCAGAACACCCTGCACCTGCTGGAACGCGCCGTCGACGACGTCAAGGCCGCCGACCTCGACCAGGCGGTCGCGGCCGGGATCGCCCTGGTGGACGTCGCGGCGCTGCAGCGGCTGGCGGCACGGTCGCTGGCCGAGCTGGCCTCGGCGCAGGCCCGGGTGAGCCGCCCGACGGTCAACATCGGCGTCAGCGGCCGCGCCCGCAACGGCAAGAGCACCCTGCTGCAGTCGCTGTCCGGGCTCGGCGACGGCCAGATCCCGGCCCGCGCCGGCGGGGCGGTCACCGCCGTACGCAGCCGCATCTACCACTCCACCAACCGCCGCGAGGCGACCCTGACGATGCACACCGAGCAGTCGTTCTGCGACGACGTCATCGCCCCCTACCACCAGGCCCTGGGGATCGCGCCGGAACTGGCGACCCTGGCGGAGCTGGCCAAGACTGACTACGCCGAGGTCCACCAGCGCATCAAGGACCGCACCGACTTCCCGTCGCTGGGCCCGATGCTGCGCCGGCTGCAGGAGATGCAGGCCGCCCTGGGCTCGTTCCGGGGGCTGCTCACCGGCCAGCAGCGCACGGTGCCGCTCGATCAGCTGCGGCCCTGGGTCGCCTACCCCGCCGAAGCCGACGACACCAACCGGCCCTACCTGGCCGTACGCGACGCGGTGATCCACTGCGAGTTCCCGGTCACCGACGTGGCCAGCCTCGGCCTGATCGACCTGCCGGGCCTGGGCGAGCTGGTGCCCAACGCCGAGGAGCACCACCTCGCCGGGCTGCACAACGACGTCGACTTCGTGCTCGTCGTCAAGCGCCCCGCCGACACGAACACGATCTGGTCGGCCGAGGACGGCCAGGCGCTCGGGCTGATCGGCAAGGCCCGCGGCGCCGCCGACATCCGCGACTTCGCCGCGATCCTGGTCAACACCGGCGGCTGCGCCGAGGTCAACGTCAAGGCGCTGACCGACGACATCCTGCACCGCCTCAACGAGCGCCGGCCCGACTCGGTGTACCGGGTCATCGAGGCCGACGCCGCCGACCGGGAGGTCGTGCGCACGCAGGTGCTGGGCGGGGTGCTCGCGCACCTGGCCGAGGCGCTGCCGCGGATGGACGCCGCCGTCATCGGCCGCGCCGTGCAGGAGTGCCACACCAACCGCGAGCACATCCTCGCCGTCGTCGACGGCCTGCTGGCGCAGCTGCGCACCGTCATCACCCCCACGCCGACCGAGCTGCTGATCGCCCGCGCCTCCGGGCTGCGGGCCGAGCTCGCCGCGTCCGTGCAGGGCTGGGTCCACGACATGGAGGCCCGCACCGAGGACGGGTACGAGGACGACGAGTTCACCGAGCGCGTCGCCCAGGTGCAGGCCGACATCCGGAACTGGGTCGTGGACGGGTTCGGGCAGGGCGTCGACGGCTGGGCCGCCGCCGCCCTGGACCGGATGCGGGTCGACAAGGCCGCCGGGCCGTTCGCCACCGACGCGCTCAACAGCACCCGGGTGGAGATCGCGCGCCGTTTCGGCGCCATCGACGACATCCTCACCGCACGCCGCGACGAGTTCTGGCAGGGCCTGATCGACGCGCTCGGCCCCCTCGCGCCGCTGCTGGCCGCCTCGAACCCGCAGGACGCGCTGCGCGATCTGGCCAACCGGCTCAGCGACGCGAACGAGCCGTGCCCGACGTTGAGCGAGTCGGTCGACTTCGTCCTCGACGTGCGGATGGACTACCGGACGCGGGTGCTGCCGCGGCTGCGCCGCGCGCTCAACGTGCTGCAGCCCGAACCCGCCAGCGGGGAGCCGGGCGCGCTCGCGGCGATCCTGCCCGTGCCGCGTACGCAGGAGGGCGCCGACGAGATGTTCCTGCGCCTGTCGCAGCTGGCCCGCGAGGCCGTGCACGACGCCGGGATCCTGCTCGCCGACGAACCGGCGTACATGGCGCAGGTGCTGTTCGCCTACGCCGAGCAGTTCGAGGACGCGTTCATCCGCTCGGAGGCCTCCGAGGCGGAGTTCCGGCGGCTGTCGGAGTCGTTCCGCGACGAGCTGTGGCCCGGCGCTACCTACGGGCCCGGCCTGGCCACGGCCCGGATCCAGCGGGTGCGCGGTGGCCTGAACAGCGTCCGGGACGCCCTGACCGGCGTCGACAACCAGCAGGAAGGACCGCACGCATGAGCTCGCCGACATTCAAGGTGGCCGTCGTCGGTCCCTCCCGGGTGGGTAAGACGACCATGCTCAACGCGATCCTCGCCGACACCAACAAGCTGCTGGGCGGCACAAGCGTGGAGGTGGCGCTCGACGAGCAGACCGGGGCGCGGGTGCGCCGCCAGGAGGGCGAGCTGCGCCGCGCGATCGAGCAGCGGGAGTTCAACGCGGCGGCCCTGCGCGGCACCGACGGCATCGTCGACTACCGCGTCACCCTGCAGTCCGCCAGCGACCCCGCCATCCAGGTCCCGTTCCACATCCTCGACTACCCCGGCCGGTGGCTCAACCCGCTGCAGCGCCCGCAGGGGATCGCGCGGTGGAACGAGTGCGAGGCCCACATCAAGAACAGCATGATGCTGCTGGTGCCGATCGACTCCGCAGTGCTCATGGAGTCGTCGTCGGCGCAGCGGGCCGCGCGCTACGAACTGCTGGGCGTGCTGGACGTGGAGACGATGGTGCGCGCCTGGGCCAGGGCCCGCAACCTGGAGGAGCACCGCCTCGAACCGGCGGTGCTGGTGCTGGCGCCGCTCAAGTGCGAGAAGTACTTCAACGACAACGGCGGCAACCGCAACGACGGCGCCAAGCTGCGCGAGCGGGTGCGCGAGGTGTACCAGACGATGTTCGAGGTGCTGCGGGAAGAGGCCCAGCACCGCAAAATCAAGATCATGTACGTGCCGATCGACACCTACGGCTGCGTCGAGCTCATCGACGCGCAATGGATCAAAGCCGAGGACCAGGACGGCGTACCCATGACGGACTTCAGCGCCCACTACCGCTTCCGCGGCCACCCGCCGAAGCGGTCCGTCAAGGCCGCCGGCGTCGTGGTCCAGGAGCTGTGCCGCTGCCTCATGGAGGGCCAGGCCACCCTGGAGAAGGCACAGCAGCGCCTCGCCCGCGCCCGGGTCAACGACCTCGTCGCCCGCGACAACGAGGCCAAGGGCTTCTGGGGCACCATCGGCTACCACCTCGGCGGCGAACGCTCCGAGAACCGCCTCGAACGCGTACGCACCGGCCAGGACATCCAGACCCGCGAGCGGCGCGTCGCCGCCCTGCAGGCCGACCTGCAGCGCATGGCCGAACTGCCCAACGACCCGCGCGCCGAGGAGTGGTACTGATGAAGGCCTACCTCATGACCCGCGGCACGCTGCGCCGGATGGACTACGACTTCCTCGGCGAGACCCCACCCGACCGCTGGTGGGAACGCATCGCCGACGGCGGATGGATCATGCAGGACTACCCCGAGGTCGCCGTCGCCGGCCACGGCGGCCGCACCGGCATCATGGCCAGCGGACTGCCCTCCCGGCGACGCGACGTCATCCGCACCGAACTGCGCTACACCCTCGTGATCACCGACGCACACGACGAACCCGACCTCGCCCTGCGGCTGGTCGCCGCCCTGCTCACCCCCACCGGGCAGGCCACCCTCGGCGCCTTGCTGGACGAGCAGTTCGACGTCAGGACCGTCGACACGCTGCTCGGCGGCGGCACCGCCGACATCGACATCCCCGCCCGGCTCGACACGATCCTGCGCGACTGGAACCCACCGCTGGAAGACCGCGACGGGGACGACCTCCACGGCTCCTGGGCCGGCCGCCTCGACGACCCCACCGGCCGCGCCGCCTTCCTCGGCCGCGTCCGGCGGCTGCTCGACGACACCGCCGGCCTGGCCTTCACCTCACACTCGGTATCCACCATCAGCGGCGCCGAGCGCGCCCGGCACGGCCTCGGCGAGACCGTCGCGATCCTGCTCGCCGACAGCGACACCGTGGACGAGGTGCAGCCGCTGGGAAAAGCACCCGCCCCGTCGCCCACGGGGCTTTCGCCGTCGACGACCAGGCTGCGGCACCTGCGCGTACGCCCGCTGCCGACCCTGGTGACAGCCACGGCCTCGACGCTGGCGCTCGCGATCTGGTGGTGGATCGGCAGCCGCTGAACCCCCGGGCCTGGCTGCCCATGACCATCACCGTCAAGGACGGCCGGCAGACGATCGAACACTGGGCCGGCCACGTCGAGCTGCGCCCGCCGATGCTGCTCGGCACGCTCGACGACGCCAGGACCGGATCGACCCGGCCCGTGTACGCCCAGTACGTCATCAGATCAGGAACCGCCCTGCAGAACCTCCCGGTGGTCGGCGGCATCGCCAGCGCGGTGCACCACGTCCTCGTCCGGGGAGTGCACGGCGAGCTGCTCGTCCACCTGCCCATCGCGGTCCGCGTCCTGTTCGACAGCGCCACCGCGGAGGCCACCACCGCCGTCTCCCTGGCCACCGGGCAGCGGCTGACCGTACACGTCACCCCGTCGGACCTGTTCAAAGGACTGGCCCAGGCCGCCGAGCACGACCTCGCCGAAGCCGGCAAGTCAGCAGAGACGGCCGACGGCGACAAGAAGGGCGACCGCGAAGCACAACGACGGGTCGAGGCACGCATCCGGCAGGCGCTGGCACTGCTCAGCCTGGGCGACATCGAGGAGTCGCTCGAAGCCGCCCGGCTGGCGTCCGACGCGCTCCGGCTCCTCGAACGCCCCACCAAACCGATCAGGAACGCACGGGACGAACTGGCGGCACGGCTCAAACTGCTGGCCCTGCGCCACCCGCGAGGGCACGGACTGCAAGCCGCGGCGGCGCTGCTGTACGAACGCCACTCCTGACCGGTGCGTGATCACGCCCGCGACTCTTCTCCCGCGACCCCTCCGGCCGGCCGCGAAGCGCCGTCCCGACCGGCCGGAGGGCGCTTGCGCACGGAGCAAAGCGCGGCGCGACATCGCCTAGATTGGGCCGCGTGCGCATCCTCACCAGCGATCGCCTGCTGCTACGTCCGTGGCGCGACGACGACGCCGACTTCCTTCTGGATCTCGAATCGCGCTGGGAGGTCGTGCGTTTCCTGGGTGCGCATCCCACGACCATGCGCACCCGCGAGGACGCGCTCGCCTCGATCGCACGCCGGCGCGCCCTCGACCACCCGATCCACGGGATCTGGGTGATCACCACGGTCACGGACGGCCGGCCGGTGGGAAACCTGCTGCTCAAGCCGATACCGCTGTCGGCAGGCGAGCCCTCCGGCGGCCCGGCGGACGTCGAGATCGGCTGGCACCTGCACCCGGACGCGTGGGGACACGGCTACGCCACCGAGGCAGCGGACCTGGTCCTCGGCGACGCGTTCCGCCTGGGCCTGCCGAAGGTCATCGCGGTCACCGACCCCGGCAACCTCGCCTCCCAGGCCGTCTGCCGGCGGCTCGGCATGACCGACCTGGGCCGCACCACGAAGTACTACGACTCCCCGAACCGACTCTTCGCGAAGCTGCCCCGCTGACCTGTCAAAGGCCGGCGGCGCTCGGTCCGCCGGGAAAACCCGTTGCGTGTGGCCGCCATCGGATGTCTGGTTGACCGGCCACCGATCGCGGAAGGGAACCACGCATGCCGCTGCCCACCCCCACGCTGCACACCGCTCGCCTTCGCCTGCGCCCCTTCGACGACGCGGACGCGGACGACATCTTCGCGCTGCAGAGCAGCGCCCACGTGTTGCGCTACTGGGATTCGCCCCCGTGGACCGAACGCGCGCGCGCCGAGCGTTTCCTCGCGACCTGCCGGCAGCTGGCCGCGGAGGGCACCGGGGTGCGGCTGGCCGTGGACCGCATCTCCGACGGGGCCTTCATCGGCTGGTGCACCCTGAACCGGTGGAATCCGGAATACCGCAGCGCCTCGCTGGGCTACTGCTTCGACGCGGCCGCGTGGGGCCACGGCTACGCGACGGAGACCGCGCACGTGCTGCTGCGATGGGCGTTCGACACGCTGGACCTCAACCGGGTGCAGGCCGAGACCGACACCCGCAACGTGGCATCTGCCCGCGTGCTGGAGAAGCTCGGGTTCGTGCGGGAGGGGACGTTGCGGGAAGACTGCGTCGTCAACGGCGAGGTCTCCGACTCGTGGGTATACGGGCTGATCAGGCGGGAGTGGCGGCCGTCATCCGCGCCGGTGCCGGCCGGCTGAGTCCTCGCGCCGTACAGCCCCGCCAGGTGAGGGGCAGCCGGTGCGAGCGGCCGACCGCCCCTCACCTGGCATCGCGCCGGGATGTCATCCGGGCGCCTGCTGCGGGTCCGTGATCATCAGCTCGGCCCGCGACAGCCGCCGGGTGTCTGCCAGCGGCCCGAAGACGATCCACTCCGGCGCGTCCGGGACCAGCGCCGGACCGCGCAGAACCGGCTCCGGTTCCACACGCGCCGGCGGCGCGGGCTCAGCCACGACGGCGGTGTCATCCCCGTCTTCGCCCTGGCGGTCGGACTCCGCCGGGCCACCCGGGCAGGGCGAGGGCTCGGCCGGGCCGCCCGGGGACCCCGCCGGTCCCGGGTGGGGCAAGGGCTCGGCCGCGGCCGGGCCGCGGCCGGGAAGCCGGCCCGAGGCCGCCTCCCAGGACCGCCGCAGCGCCTCGAACACCGAGATGTTGCCGCGATGGCGCAGCATCACCTCGGTCACCCGGACCTCGAGGCAGATCCGCAGATCGAACACCTCGGGGTCCGGGGTCTCGGTGACCTGGTAGTCGGCCAGGCAGGCCAGCGGCACGTCGACCTCCGCGTCGGCGTTCTCCACCCGGATCCGCTCCCCCGTGAGGTGCAGCCGGAACGAGCCGCCGGGCGGCCACGGCAGCCGCGGGTTCTCAGACACTGTTGGCGATGGTGTCGATGATCTCGGCCAGCTCGACCTCCTCGAGCCCTTCCCCGGCCCGGGACGGCAGGTAGATGGTGTTGTTCCAGTCCGCGGCGATCACGTTCCACGGGTTGGTGTCCGGCGCGAACAGCAGCAGCCGCTTGGCGGCGTTCTCCATCACGGCCTGCTGGCTGGTCGCGTACCCCCACAGCTCGAACAGGTCGTCGACGGTGGCCGGCAGGCCCGCCGGGTAGGTGTGGGCCGTCGAACCGGTGCCCAGCGGGTGGGCGGAGGCGTCGGTGAACATCGCGATGACGTGGCGGCGGCGGTCCAGACCGCGTTCCCAGTCGGACTTGATCGCCACGGCCAGGGCCTCCAGCCCGGACTCGGGTTCGTCGCCGCCGCCGGAGGCCCGCTGCCGCCGGATGAACGCCTCGAACTCGTCGATCTGGTCCGGGATGAGCCAGAAGTTCGACGCCTCGATCGCGTCGTCGGCCTTGTCGGCGAAGTCGCGGTAGGTGATGACCCGCAGCCGCAGCTGGCTGATCGCCTTGCCCTTGGTGTGCATGGCCTCCTCGAGCCGCTTGTGGAAGGACAGCGCGCCGTCCTTGACGGTCCCCAGCACCGGGTTCATGCTCCCGGTGACGTCGATGCAGAAGACGATGTCCACGGCATAGGAAAGGCTGGCGTCGTAGTCGTTGTGGGACACGGGTTCCTCCTGTTGAACCGGTATGGATGAGTCGTCGATCGGTCAGTCGCCCATGTTGATCCGCAGGCGGCCGACCGGTGGCCGGGTCTGCGGCGGCACCGGTGCGTCGCGTCCCGGCCCGGGTCGGCCCCCGGCGCCGGCCGCGCCCACCGGCTGCAGCAGGGACCCGTCGGCGAGTCTGGCCAGCACGTCGTCGATCGACGGGCGGTCGGCGGGCCGCAGCGCGGTCATCCGCCGCATCAGGTCGATCAGGCCGGGATCGAGCCGCGGGTCGAACACCAGGGGCTCGCCCATCCTGACCGCGTCGGCGGCGGCGCCGAACCTGGCCGCGTCGTATCCCGGCAGCGCGCCGGCGAGGTAGACGTGGAAGACCAGCGCCAGCGTGAAGACGTCGGCGGCCACGGTCAGGTCGGCCGCGTCGACCTCGGTGTCCTGCTTGACGTATCCGAGCCACTCCGGCGCGCCGTAGCGCTGGTCGCCGACGATCTGGTCCGGCGGCGGCGGGTTGCCTGTGGGGTAGGAGTCGTCGAAGTCGATCACCTTGGCGAGGTAGTGGCCGGTGTCCTTGGAACGCTGCAGGAGCATGTTGTCGGGCTTGAGGTCGCCGTGCACGATGCCGGCCCGGTGCAGCTGCCGCACGCTCTGGCACAGGGTGCGGATCACGACCGCGACCTGCCGCACCGGCAGGCCGCCGAGGTGCCGCATGCTCAGCGCCTCGACCCGCTCGGTCACCTTGTAGTAGGTCGTCTCCTCACGGAAGAAGTCGACGGCGGAGACCAGGTTCCCGCCTTTGGTCCTGGTCGGGTTGATCCGCTCGTTGACCTGCCGGTGGCGCTGCTCGAAGTTCAGGCACTCGTTGCGGCGGGCCTGCTTGCCGGCAGGGCTGCCCATCGACGACGCGGTCGGCCACTTCGGGTCGAGGAACTGCTTGATGAAGTACTTCGCCCCGGCCTTCTCGGCGAAGGCCCAGACACACCGGCCGCCGCCGCTGGTCGTCGGGTCCGACACGATCCGGTACCCCTTGATGTCGTCGCCCTTCTTCACCACCGGGCTCCCGTCTGCTCAGGCGCCGGCGACCGGGTCACGGCCAGGTCCTCGGTCGGCCAGTTGAAGTAGTGCAGGTAGTCCCGCTGGTAGATCTCCCAGGACCGGCGCCGGGCCGCGACGAGCTCCGGCCGGCCGGCCACCTTGTCGAGCAGCTCGGCGTGCTCGTGGTTCAGCTGCCGCAACCTGTTCCGGAAAAATTGCTTGAGCTGTTCGAAGGAGCCGAAGCCGAGGGCCACCGCGACGAGGGAGGCGTCGTCGCTGGTGTAGTCGCGGACCCGGGCGGCCAGGTTCTGCGCCCACTCCCCCGCCCCGGCGGCGCTGTCCAGCTCGCTGAGCAGCACGTGCTCGAACATGGCCGGTGCGGTCACGTAGCCGAAGAAGCCGTCACTGGCACAGACCAGGACACACGGCGTACGCAGCCCCGCGAACACCCGGCGGTGGATCGTGAAGTCGGTGCCGGCGGACACCACATTGGTCATCGGCTGGTCGGCGATCAGCAGCTCCAGCGCGTCCTGGATGTCGCTGTCGTCCTGGCTGAGCTGCTGCAGGCCGGACCCACCGGTGAGCAGGTAGCACCTCGAGTCGCCGGCCCAGGCCGCCGTGGCGGTGACCTGCCCCCCGGTCTGCTGGTAGTCGAGCACGGCCAGGGTGGTCGGGAAGTCCCGGCGCAGGGTGCCGACGATCTTGTTCCGGGTCGCCGACCGCGCCCCGCCCAGCGTCTCGGCGAGCCGCTGCGGGAGTGCGGGCCCGGTGATCCCCTCGGCCAGGTCCGCGAACCAGGACTGGACCGTGAGGTGGGCCAGCCGGGACGCGACGAAGGCGTGGCTGAGCCGCCGCCCGTCCGCCGCCCGGCCCGCCACCCGCGCACCCGCGCCGCCGAGACCGTCGTACACACCGAGCACCCCGCGCCGGCCCGGGACGTGGTGCAGGAAGGTCGGTTCGGCGTCCTCGCCGCGCCCGGGGCGTTTGGGCACCCACACGGCCACCGCGATCAGGTCCTGCACCGCCACGTGCCAGGTGGCCAGCCGCGGTTCGTCCCCGGCGGGCTCGCACGTCGCCTCGATCAGCATCGTTTCCCCGTTTCAGGCGATGATCAGGGCGTCGCCGAGAATGGTCCTGAAGGACTCCGGCTTGTTCGTCTTGGTATCCCGCCCGCTGCAGGTGACCCGCAGGCGGAAGACGCCGGTCAGGTCGACCTCGATCTGCTTGGGACTGCCGATGGAGACGAGGTGGGGCTTGCCGATCTGGCCGCCGTTCTGGTTGTACAAGATGAACTCGCCGGTCACGCCGTAGGCGTTCGACGCGTCGTCCGCGATGCCCAGGGTCGCTTTGAAGGAGCGGTAGCCGGCCACGTTCCAGTCGGTGTAGCTCTCGTTCGCCTTGTAGCAGTACACGATGAGGCTGCGGGGGTAGCGCTTGGCCGACATGTAGACCGCTCCGGTCCGGACACTGCCCGCAAGCGGCTGCATCTCGTCGAGGTGGGCGGTGGTCCCCGGCACGGCCGGCTGCGAGGGGTCGATGGGCGTGTCGGTGGGCGTGTCCGTGGGGTCCGGGGTGGCTGACGGGCTGGGCTCGAGGGCCTCGGTGGGCTCGGGGGTCGGGCTCGGCGACGGCGCGGTCTCCGACGGCAGGGCGATGCTCGGAACTGCGGAGGGCAGCGCGACCGGAACCACCGCGGGCTTGTTGAGTGCCTGGAACGCGGCGCCGAAGCCGAGCAGCACCGACAGCACGGCCAGGCTCGCGGTGGCGGTGAAGAACTGATCGACCGCCGGCCTGCCCTTGCCCTGCGGACCGAGCTGGCCGAAGTACTGGTTCTGCTTCAGGTAGGCAACCCGCCGGGACAGCAGGTAGGCGGTGCCCCCGAACACTCCGGCCAGCAGCAGCGCGGCCAGGAGCAGCGGCAGCGGCGGGAACATGAGCACGGCGACGACGCCGATGAGGATCGCGGCCAGCAGGGTGAACACGATCGGCTTGCTGAACCTGTTGGTACCAGCCATGGGGAGCTCTTTCTCGTGGAGGGAACACGGAGGCGACCGGCCGAACGAGCGCGTGGTCTTGGTGCCACTGCTAACTGACGGACGGGCGCCCGTCAGCGGCCGTGGTAGGAGAAGGCCGCCCACACCCTGGTCGCCGCCAGGTCCGCTGGGGCGACCGGCGGCAGCGCCTTCAGCACCGCCAGGTCCGCGCGGTGGGGGTCGCGCATCCAGCGCTGGGCGCGGTGCAGCGCCTCGTCGGCGGGCAGGCCCAGCTCGCGCAGATGGTGGTGGAACACGGTCATCAGGTACGCCGTGGGCAGGTCGGCGACCGGCCAGCGGGTGCCGACCGCACCGGTGAAACCGGCCGCCAGCAGGGCCGTCGACAGGGTGATCGATTCGTCGGGGGCGACGGTCGTGAGGTCGCTTTCGCAGGCGGCCAGGATGACCAGCCCGCCCGCGGTGTCCGGGGCCCGGCCCGTGGCGTGGCGCAGGATGCGGTCCACCGGGAGCAGGGACCGTCCCGCGCCCGCGCGGTCGGCCAGCAGCAGGTAGGAGTCCGCCAGGCTCGCGCCCGCGCGGGCATGGCAGGCCAGGTGCAGCAGTGCCGGGCCTTCGGAGTCGGGGCCGGGCAGGTGCCGCAGCAACTCTTCCGGGCTCCCGCCGTCCAGCAGCAACGCCTTGGGGTAGAACACCGCCCGCAGCAGCTCCGCCTCGGCCCGTGCCCCGGGAAGATCGCGGGTCGGGTCACCGACCAGGATCACTCCGTTGTCCGCGGCCGCCGCAGGACGCCCCGCGACCTCGACAAGCTGCCGCGCTGAGGCGGCGTAGGTCAGCCGCACCGTGTCGGCCGCATAGCGGTGGCCGCCGGGGACGGGCTCGCGGGCGGCATGCCAGGGGACCGCGCCCAGGGCTCCGGTCGGCACCAGGACGACGCGGGCCGATGCGCCGCCCGGCCCCAGGTCCAGCTCCTCCAGCAGCGGGCCGATCGCCGCCGTCCAGGCCCACTCGCAGGTCTGCTCGTCCCAGGCCGCGCCGGCTCGGCGGTTCACCGAGTGCGCCTCGCGCGACGCCGATGCGCGCGGGGTCGCACCGCGGGCCGGAGCGGGCTTCAGGGCGGGCGCGGGCCGTGCCCGGACCGCACCGTCGGCGGTGACGACGAGGATCACCCCCGGCTGGTCCTCGTCGCCGGGGATCAGATAGGCCAGGGCCGTGGCGCCGATCGCGGCCAGCGCGGCGCCCACCGCCGCCGGGCTGGGCACCTCGTCCAGCGACCGGGCGGCGGGCGTCCCGCTCAGCGCCTCCAGGATCCGCGACCGGGTGTTCATCGGCAGACCCTGGTCCAGCAGGGCACCGGCGAGGTTGGCGACCGCCGGGGCGTCCGGGGTGGCGGTCGTGGGCAGGATGCCCCGGACGGCGCCGGCCCGCTCCCACTCCAGCGCCAGGTCGGCCTGCCCGATGTCCAGCAGCAGCCCGGGGACCTGCGCGGCCGTGGTCGAGGCGTGCAGCACCAGGCCCCGGCCCAGCTCCACCGCCTCGAACATCGCGGTGAGCTCACCGTCGGCCCAGCACCAGCGGGCCAGCCGCGACGCGTCGGCGGCGGCGTCGCGGGCGGCCGCCAGCCCGTGGGACGGGTTGCTCTGCAGCAGCACGTCCAGGCCCCGCGCCCGCAGGCTGTCCAGTCCCACCCGGATCGACCTGGCGCGGCCGGCCGCCGTCCCCTCCTGGCGGTAGGCCCGGGCCAGTTCGCCCATGATCGGCGCGGTCCGCGGATGTCCCGTCCGGGGCAGCACGGCCAGAGCCTGCTCGCGGTATGCGATCGCGGCCGCCCGGTCGGCGGCCGCCCCCTGCTGGTCGTGCCGGATCTGGTGCGCCTGCGCGAGCAGGCTCAGCACGGCGGCGCTCTCCTCCACCCCGAGGGAGTCGTCCGCCGCGAGCCGGCCGAGCATGCCGATCGCCCGGTCCGGGGCGTCCGGATCGCGGTTCAGCAGACCGTCGATCAGGTCCGCCACGGCCTCGGTCACCTGCGGCATGCTCGCGTCGACGGTGCCGGTGGGCATCCGGCGCCCGGCCCGGCGCAGCGCGGCGAGGCCCTCGTCGACGAACGTGGTGTCCGGGCCGGAGGTGCCGAGACTGATCAGCGCGATGCCGAGCGCGGCGTCGAGACGCGACCGCATGGGGAAGGTGGGCGGCAGGCCGCCGGTGACGGAGCGCAGCGCCGTCACCGCCTGGTGCAGCCCGGCCTGGTTCCGGTCGCGGACGGAGTCTTTGAGCTGGGTGAGGGTCTGCAGGCCGGCGATGAGGTGGCTGTCCGTGCCCGGGGGCAGCAGGTTGTCGTGGATCGCCCGCGCCACCCGGAGCAGCTCCTGACCGGCCTCGGCGTCGTCGAGGACGCCGCGGCTGACGGCGCGGTCGTTGTAGAGGGCGCCGAGGGTGGCCACGACGAACGGCACGATCGGATCGTCGGCGGGGATCTCCTGGATGGCCCGGTGCAGTTCACCGGCGGCCGCGGTGAGGTCGGCACTGCTCGAGTCCCGCTGCCCCCGCAGCATCAGGATCATGCCGCGCAGGTACCTGTCCTTGCCGGCCTGCACCGGGTCGGCGGACTCGTCGGCGGCGATCTCGTCGGCCAGTTCCATGAGCCGGTCGAGCTGCCCGTGGCCGGCCCGTGCCGCCTCTGCCGACAGCAGCAGACCGGCGAACTGGCGCAGGACCTCCTGCCGGGCCGGGTCCTCCCCCAGCGCCTCGAGCGACCGGCCAGCCAGCTCCGGCGCGGCGGCGAGCAGCTCCGGGGAGCCGGTGGCCTGGCCCAGCTGCCCCACCGTCGTCGCGATCTCGGCCCGCAGCCGGGCGCGCAGCACCGGGTGGGGCGGCATCAGCTCGATCACCCCGGCGAGCTCGGCCGCGGTCTGGTTCGCCTCCTCCGGCGTCATGCCGGTGGGGTCCTCCGCGCGGATCAGGGCCCGCACCGCGGACGCGATGGCCCGCTGGTCGCCGGGCAGCGCGGCCGCGGGCTCGTTGAGGATCTGCATCGCGGCCGCCAGGTCGGGCGGCCCGGTCCATCCGAGCATCTTCAAGACGGCGAGCGAGGGAAGGAACTGCTGCCGGACGGGCGAGTCCGCCGGAGCGTGGTCGGCCAGCCGCTGCAGCCAGCTCTCGGCCCGTGCGGCGTCGGCGCGCCGGGCGGGGTCCGCGCGGTCCATGGTCAGCATCGTCATGAGGAAGGCCATGAAGGCGGTGCCGTCGGAGTCCGGCGTCAGCGGCGCCGGGAAGGCCCGCTGCATCAGCAGCAGCCCGGTCGCGCCCCAGGCGATGTAGGTCTCCTGCGGGCCGAGTCCCGGCCCGGCCAGGCTCTCCTCGAACAGGAGGATGGCCCGGTCCCGGTCGTCGGCCGCGCCGGACTCGGTCACGTACCGCAGCAGGAGCACCGACGCGAGCCGGTATGCCGCCCGCCGCCGCTCGGTGCTGTCGGCCGGTGCCGCCAGGTAGGCGGTTTCGAGGTTCGTCTGCTCGTCCATCACCTGTGCCTGACGGACGGCTCGGCTTCGGCGCCCCGGTCACGTCCGTTCCGGCGGAACGGCGATGGCAGTGAAGATCCGGACCAGCCGCAGCACACCCAGGGGGCTCCACCGAGGACCCCGTTGCCCAGGCGGCCGGGCCGCGGTGCCGGTCAGCGCCGGTAGCACCGCCAGGCGTAGGCGTCGTGCCTGTCCTCGCTCTGCGCGTACACGCCCTTGCCGTAGGCGTCGACGCAGGCCACGTCCAGGTCGACGATCCTGCCGAACACCAGGAGCCTGGTGCACTGCCAGCGGCCGTCCAGGCGGGGCACCGCCGTGGCACCGTCGACGTGCTGGTCGCAGTACGCCTCCACCAGGTCTTCGACCCCGGCCTTGTCGGATGGGCCGAGCAGCGCCGGCACGGGGCTCGGCGACGTGCTCGCCCCGCCCGTGGGCGCGGGCCGTGTCGCGGCGGCGGATGTCGGGGCGGGCGCGGTGGGCCGTGCCGACGGCGGGGCGGAGCCGACGGCCGGGTCCGCCGGGCCCATCGACCAGCGACCGTCCGGCCGCGTGTCCGGATGCCAGGACAACGGCGAGGAGCCGCCGTCACCGGAGAAGAGCGGCTGGATGCAGAGCAGCAGGCCCAGTGCCGCGGCGGTGAACAACCACCACCGCCGCCAGCGGCCGCGTGACCGCGCGGGATCCGGTGGCGGCGTACCTCCGGTCAGGCGCTCTCCGTCGGCTGCGGTCACCTGGTCCGCCACGCGCCCTGTCCTCCTCGCACCGCCGCGACGCGGAACCCTCGACCCGTGACGTCGACAGAGCCCCGGATCACGGCACGAAACGTCGCTTTCCTGCATACCGCCGATGATCAACGCACATAATGGCCAACCACTCCCGTCCGTGCAAGCCGAGGAACGACCGGAGACGACCGTCGGGGGATGGCGGACGGTCGCCGGCGTAACCGCCCGCCCGCCCGCCGTGCACGCCCTGCCCCGCACGCGCCGGGTGCCCGGCCCGTGCCGCAGCGGGCTCAGCGGGGGCCCCGGTCGGCCACCCGCAGGCGGTGGCCGCCACCGGGCCGGACCCCGGCCCCCGCCGAGCGTCGCTACTGTGTCGGCATGGCTCGGATCATCGTGGCGTCAATGCCGTTCGCCGGTCACGTGGGCGCCATGACCGCGGTGGCCGGTGAGCTGGCCGACCGCGGCCACGAGGTGCTGGCCTACACCGGCGCGAAGTACGAGCGGCGCTTCCTCGCCGTGGGCGCGCAGTGGCTGCCGTGGCAGCGGGCGACCGACTTCGACGACAGCGACCTCGCCGCGACCTTCCCTGCGGTCGGGGACGGCAAAGGGCTGCGCGGCGGCATGGCCAACGTCGAACACGTCCTCATCGGCACCGGCGCCGGCCAGGCCGCCGACCTGCTCGCCGAGGCGTCCCGCAAACCGGTCGACCTGCTCGTGACGGACCACCTGGCCTTCGGCGCGGCGCTCGCCGGGCAGACCCTCGGCCTGCCGTGGGCCTCCGTGGCGGTGACGCCGCTGTCGATGGAGAGCCGCGATCTGCCGCCACCGGGATTCCCGGCGCTGCCCGCGAAGGGCGCGCTCGGCCGCGCCCGCGACCGCGCGCTGCGGGCCATGGTGCAGGCGATGTCCGGCCGTCTGCTCGACCCCATGCTCAACCGGATGCGAGCCGCCGCCGGCCTGCCGCCGGCCACCGGCGGGATGGAGGGTCTCTTCTCCCCCCACCTGGTGCTGGCACAGGGCGTGCCCGGGCTCGAATATCCCCGCAGCGACCTGCCGTCGTACGTGCACTTCGTCGGCCGGCTCGCCGTCGCGCCGCCGCCCCAGGAGCTTCCCCCGTGGTGGACCGAGATCGAGAAGGCGCGCGCCGACGGCCTGCCGGTCGTGCACGTGACCCAGGGGACGCTCGACGTCGACCTCACCGACCTGCTCAGACCGGCGCTTGCCGGGCTGGCCGGCGAGCGGCTGCTCGTGGTGTGCACGACCGGCGGGGCACCGGTCGCCGACCTCGGGCCGCTGCCGGAGAACGTCCGCGCGGCCCCGTTCCTGCCGCACGACCGGCTGCTGCCCCTCACGGATCTGATGGTCACCAACGGCGGCTGGGGTGGGGTGCTGGCGGCGGTGCAGGCCGGCGTGCCGCTCGTGGTCGCCGGCGCCTCGCTCGACAAGCCTGAGGTCGCCCGCCGGGTCGCCTGGTCCGGGGTCGGCAGGAACCTGCACACCGGAAGACCCGGCGCGGCCCGGATCCGGCGTGCGGTGCGCGACGTGCTCGCGCAGCCTGACACCGCTCGGCGCACCAGGGAACTGGGCCTGAAGCTGGCCGCCGCCGGAGGCGCCGCAGCGGCCGCCGACCTGCTCGAAGAACTGATCGCCGACCAGGCGGCGTGAAGAAACGCCGCGAGGCGACCACGTCCGCAGGGCTCGCACTCCCGTACACCGGACGTCCGGCTTCAGCCGCGGGAAATGGGACCGTGAACCGGCAGGCCGAGCCATATAGAATATAGATCGTTCCTCATGGTCCTGTCGGCATGGCGCACTCGCGACGGCCCTGGGAGTCAGGGAGGTGCCTGATGGTCACGCAGCCCGGCTCCGGCCGGAGGCGGCCCGCACCACGCCCCATGCCGGCCCGCACCACCACCGGCGGCCGCCGGCTGCGACGGCTGGCATGACCGGCTCCGTCGACCTGACGCCCCTGGTGGCCGAGCTACCCGCCGACTGCGTCATCGTCGACCCAGACCGCATGGACGCCTACCGGTGGGACCGCGCCAACGACCCCCACGCGGGCGTGCCTCTCGCGGTCGTCCGGGCCACCTGCACCGAGGACGTGCAGGTCGCGGTCCGGTTCGCCGCGGCGCACCGCATCGCCGTGGTCCCGCGAGGCGCTGGATCGGGCCTGTCCGGCGGTTCCTCGGCCGTCGACGGATGCCTGGTCGTCTCGACCGAACGCATGCGCGAGATCACCGTCGACCCGGCGTCCCGCACTGCCGTCGTGCAGCCGGGCCTGTTCAACGCCGAGGTCAAGGCGGCCGCCGCCGCGCACGGGCTGTGGTATCCGCCCGACCCGTCCTCCTTCGAGTTCTGCTCGATCGGCGGCAACGTCGCCACCAACGCGGGCGGCCTGTGCTGCGTGAAGTACGGCGTCACCAGCGACTACGTCCTGGGGCTGACCGTCGTGCTCGCCGACGGCACCGCCGTCGAGCTGGGCGGCCCCCGGCTCAAGGACGTCGCCGGGCTGTCGCTGACCAAGCTGTTCATCGGCAGCGAGGGGACCCTCGGCATCATCACCCGGATCGTGCTGCGGCTCATCCCCGCCCAACGGCCACGGGCCACGCTGGTCGCGACGTTCAGGTCCCTCGACGACGCGACCCGGACCGTCCTGGACGTCACCCGCGGCATGCGGCCGTCCATGCTGGAGTTCATGGACCACACGTCCATCAACGCCGTCGAGGACCTCACCAGGATGGGCCTGGATCGCGACGCCGAGGCGATGCTCGTCATCCAGTCCGACGAGCCCGCGGCGCACGCGGCCGCCGAGATCGCCCACATCGGCGACATCTGCCACGCCAACCATGCCGCCGAGGTGTTCTCCACCGACGACCCGGAGACCGGCGAGGCGTTCACCACCGCCCGGCGCATGGCGATACCCGCGGTCGAGAAGAAGGGATCGCTGCTGCTGGAGGACGTCGGCGTCCCCGTGCCCCAGCTCGGCGCGCTGGTGCGCGGCATCGAGGCCATCGCCCGCGCCCGCGACGTCGTCATCGCCGTCATCGCCCACGCCGGTGACGGCAACACGCACCCGCTGATCGTCTTCGACCCCATGGACGCCGACCAGTCGGCCCGCGCCGACCGCGCGTACGCGGAGGTCATGGAGCTCGCCATCGCCCTGGGCGGCACGATCACCGGCGAGCACGGCGTCGGCCGGCTCAAGAAGGCCTGGCTGCCCGACTACCTGGGCCCGGATGCCCTCGAACTCAACCGGCGGATCAAGAACGCCCTCGACCCGCTGGGCATCCTCAATCCCGGCGCGGTCTTCTGACCACCGGCACCGGTCGTACTTCCCGGATCGCCGTAGCCGTTGCGGCGGTCCTCAAGCGGTGGGGCGGCTGCCGAAGGCCTTGCGGTAGGTGCGCGGCGGCACACCGCGGCGGCGCACGAACTGCTCCCGCAGCGCGGCCGCCGAGCCGAACCCGACCTGCCGGGCGACCTCCTCGACCGGCAGGTCGCTGGCCTCCAGCAGCTCCTCGGCGCGGTTGAGCCGCTGCGCCAGCAGCCAGGCGTGCGGGGTGGTGCCGGTCGCGTCGGCGAACCGGCGCAGGAACGTACGGCGGCTGGTCAGCGCGCGGGCCGCCAGCTCGTCGACGGTAAGCCGCCGGTGCGTGTTGGCGCGGGCCCAGGCCAGCACCGCACCGAGCCGCTGGTCGTCGAACCCGTCGGGCACGGGCGCCGTCACGTACTGCGCCTGCCCTCCGTCGCGGTGAGGCGGGATGACCAGGTCGCGGGCGACGTCGTTCGCGGCCGCGGCGCCGTACTCTCGCCGGATCAGGTGCAGGCACATGTCCAGCCCCGCCGCGGCACCGGCGCCGGTGACGACCGGGCCCTCGTCGACGTACAGGACGTCGGTGGCCAGCCGCACCGCCGGGTAGCGCGCGCCGAACTCGGCCGCGAAGCGCCAGTGCGTCGTCGCCCGGCGCCCGTCCAGCAGCCCCGCCTCGGCCAGCACGTACGCGCCGACGCAGTGGCTGGCGACGGTCGCGCCACGGTCGGCCGCCGCGCGGAAGGCTTCCGCGACGGCCGGCGGCGGCTCCCGGAAACCGCTGCCCGGCAGCGCGATGACCAGGTCGGCCGCGGCGAGCCGGTCGAGCCCGGCGTCGACCTGCACGGCGAGCCCCAGGTCGGTGCGCACCGGGCCGGGCCGCTCGGCGCAGACGTCGAAGGCGAACCGTCCGGTGAAGACCTCCCCCACCAGCCCGAGCCCGAAGGCCGCCACACCCTCGGGGGCGTACGCCGCCACGGACCGGAATCCCATGCCGTGATGATGGCACGTTCCTTGCGATCGGTGGCAACCGTGCCACTCGTCCTGATCGGCGCGACGCCGCAGGATTACCACATGACCGACGCACCCCACGGCCGCAGCGCGGCCTTCCACGTCCTGAGCACCGGCTACACGACCTCGACCGGGCCGGGCGTGGCCGCCACCGTCTCCCTCGTCCTCGACGGCGAGCTGCGCATCGTGTTCGACCCGGGCATGGTCGCGCACCCGTCGGCGATCCTCGACCCGCTCGCCGCGCTCGGCCTGCGGCCGCAGGACGTCACCGACGTCGTGCTCAGCCACCACCACCCGGACAACATCATCAACGTCGGGCTCTTCCCGCAGGCACGCGTACACGACCACAAGGCGGTCTACCGCGGCGACCAGTGGACCGACCGCGACGCGGAGGGCTTCGCGTTCTCCGACTCCGTACGCCTGCTCCACACCCCCGGCCACAGCCCCGAGGACGTCACGATGCTCGCCGGCACGGCCGAGGGCGTCGTCGCGTTCGCCGGCGACCTGTGGTGGCGGGCGAACGGGCCGGCCGACGACCCGGTCGCCCCGGACCGCGCGCAGCTCAGGGCCAGCCGGGAGCGGGTCCTGGCGGCAGCCGACATCGTGGTCCCCGGTCACGGCGCACCGTTCGTGCCGGACGCCACCACGCCCCGCTAGCGGCAGCGCCGTCCGGCGCTGCGGCGGTCGGACCAGGCCGGTGGTAATCGGAGGAACGCCTGCCTGGCGCTGCGCCGTCTGGTGTACTCCGTACAGGGGTACCGGGGCCGTCCGGCCCGGTCGGCCGGATCGGCACGGGGGTCGTGGGATGCGACGGTTCCGCATAGGCGGCATGGTTCTGACGCTCGTGCTCGCGGCTTCGGCGACGGCCTGCGGCCAGACGTTCGCCGGGCCGGAGATTTGGACTGCGGCCCCACCGGCGGCGCCGAGCTACGCCGCCGAGCTGGAGACCCGGATCCAGACCATCATGGACGAGATGCGGGTGCCCGGCGCGGTCGTGATGATCACGTCGCCGTCGAAGGGCGACTGGACCAAGGCCTTCGGCACCAGAACGGTCGACGGAGGCGGGCCCGTCACCCTCGACGACCACTTCCGGATCGGCTCGAACACCAAGACCATGACCGGCACGGTCCTGCTGCAACTGGCTCAGGAAGGCCGGATCGGACTGGGCGATCCCGTGTCGAAGTACCAGCCGGAAGTGCCCAACGGCGACAACATCACGATCGCCCAGCTGCTGGACATGCGCAGCGGGCTCTACAACTACTCCGAGGACGAGCAGTTCAACGCCCGGATCGACAACGACCCCGGTTACGTGTGGAAGCCCGGCGAGCTGCTCGCCATCGCCTTCGCCAAGCCGCCGTACTTCGCGCCGGGCGCCGGGTTCCACTACTCCAACACCAACCTCATCCTCGCGGGCCTGATCATCGAGCAGCTCACCGGCAGCACGCTGGAGGACGCGTACCGGCAGCGGATCTTCGGCCCGCTCGGGCTGCGCCAGACGCTGCTGCCCGCGCTCGCGGAGGCGGGGATCCCCGCGCCCCACCCGCAGGGCTACATGTTCGGCACGAACGTGAGCACGCTGGCGAACCCGGCGCTTCCGCCCGCCGAGCAGGCGGCCGCCGCCAAGGGTGAGCTGCTGCCGCGCAACGTCACCGGCAGCAACCCCTCGTGGGCGTGGGCGGCCGGTGGCGCGATCTCCACGGCCGCCGACCTGACCCGGTACGTCACGGCGCTGGTGGGCGGCGGGCTGCTCGATCCGGCCATGCAGAAGACGAGGCTGGACAGCATCCAGCCCCTGCAGACTCCCGACGGCGCCGACATCGGCTACGGCCTGGCGATCGCCCGGTTCGGGCCGCTGATCGGCCACGACGGCCAGATCCCGGGGTACAACTCCTTCATGGCGCACGACCCGGCCGCCGAGAACTCGGTCATCGTGCTGACCTCGCTCTACGCCGCCCCGGACGGCAAGCAGCCCGCCAACGCGATCGCCATGGCGATCATCCAGGCGCTGTACGGCCGGTCACTGGTCCCTTCCCCGTCTCCCACGCGATGACACCGACCCGCCCAGCACGGTTGGGGGCGTGAGTGGCCGACTGGGACGGCGCCGGTTACGCGCACATCAGCGGGCTGCAGCGGGCGATGGCGACGGCCTGCCTGGAATCCGTCGCGGTCGCGGGCACCGAGCGCGTGCTCGACGTGGGCTGCGGCGACGGGTACGTGACCCGGCTGATCGCGTCCCGCGTGCCGCGGGGATCCGTGCTCGGCGTGGATCCGTCACCGCGGATGATCGAGGCGGCCCGCACCGCCGACGACCAGCTGAGGAACGTGTCGTTCCAGGTCGGCGACGTCACCACTATGGCGTTCGGGCCGGACTTCGACCTCGTGGTCTCGTTCAACGCGCTGCACTGGGTGACCGACCAGCAGACCGCCTACCGCAACATCGCGGCCGCCCTCAGACCCGGTGGACGGGTGCTCGTGCAGTACGTCTGCCACGGCGCCCGCCCGAGCGTCGAGCGCGTCGCGATGGAGGTGACGCGCGAACCCCGCTGGGCGCCCGCGTTCGCCGGCTTCGCGCAGCCGTACGTGCACGTCAAGCCCGATGCCTTGCCCGCGCTCGCGGGCGGCGCGGGTCTGGAGGTCACGCAGCAGTCGGTCGTCGACCGCGCCTGGGACTTCGGCTCGCGCGAGCAGCTCGCGCAGTGGTGCACGGTCGGGTTCGCGGACTGGACGTCGCGGCTGCCCGCCGCCGACGTCGCCGCCTTCGTGGACGCCGTCGTCGACAGGTACCAGACGGCGGCCGGCCGGCCGGGACTGTTCCGGTTCCTGCAGTTGCGGGCCGAGCTGCGGGCGGGCCCGGACCGCGATCCCGTGCGGTGACGGGTCCATCCGGCAGGGCGAACGCCGAGCACGACATCGTGCTCGGCGTTCGGCGGTGCGGGGCGGCTCAGCGCCCGTTCACGGTTGCGGCACGCCCGGCAGGCTCAGGATCTGCTCGATGCGCTCCTCGACGCTGCCCTTGACGATGTGCACGGGCAGGCCCAGGGTCTCGACGATCTCGAGCATGTACTTGTCCGACAGCACCCGGAAGTACTCGCTGATCGGGTCATGCCCGTCGGGCAGCGGCACCTCGTTGGGGCAGTGCACGATCAGGTCGTAGCCGACCCTGGCGTGCTCGCGGGCCAGCAGGCCGATCTGGTCGACGACCTCCTCGACCACCCCGGTCGGTCCGGTGCGCGCGACGTCGTCCAGCTCGGCGGGCGGCTGAGGGTAGCGCCCGACGGCCAGCCGGACCTTGGTGTACACCCACTCGTGCAGGATCGAGCCGTCGGACAGGAACCCGGCGGGGGCCGCGGCCTCCTCGACCGCGCGCTCGACGAAACGGCGCACCGCGAGCTGGACCAGCTCCGGTTCGGTCGTCTCCTCCAGCGCCTTCTTGGCTCCGCCGGCGGGGTCGCGCATCGCGCTGCCGTGGGAGCGCGGCAGGCCCAGCCGCTTGGACAGTTCGGTGGTGAGGGTCGTCTTGCCGTTGCCGTACGCGCCGACGAACGCGATTCTCATGGTGTCCTTTCCGTTGCGCAGATGCTGTCGGGGGTCGACCGCCGCGGCCGACGTCTCAGGCCGCCATCTCGGCGGCACGCTCCAGCTCGTTACGGGTGTCGAGCTGCGCGTACTCCTCCTCGGCCAGGGCGATGGCGCGCTCGATGCTGACCACCGGCTTGAACTTGAAGATGTCGATGATCTTCTCCAGGCGCTCGGCCACGCTGCCGCCGGCGTAGTACACCGGGATCTCGAGCTCGGCGAGCGTCTTGAGCAGCAGCTCCTCGGCCAGCTGCCGGAACTTCTCGTTCACCGGCCGGTGGCCGTCCTCGACGATCGGGAACTCGATGGGCAGGTGGACGAACGCGTCGTAGGCGGCCTTGGCGTGCTGCATGGCCGGCACGCCGATCTGGCGCATGACCTCGGCGTAGAACCGGATCTCGTCGGTCATCTCGACGGTGTCGAGGTTCACCGAGTCGTTCGGGTTGATGCCGACCTTGACCCGTACGGTCGCGTACGACCACTCGTGCAGGGTGGAGCCGTCGGAGATGAACCCGTCGGGCAGGTGGCTCTCGGCGACCGCCCGGCCCTGGTTGCGCCGGGAGATCAGCATGATGATCTCGGCGCCGTTGCACTCCTCAAGGGTCTTGCCGGGCACGGAGATCGGCAGGAGCTCCCGCATCGTCAGCGCGGCGGTGCGCGGAATGCCGGTCAGGTGAGCGACCGCCATGCTGGTCAGTGTCTTGCCGACCGAATAGGTGCCGGAAATGGCCAGTCTCAACGTTTCCTCCTGGTGGACTCGACGATCCGGTCGCGACCCGGTGAGGAAAGCATGGCAGCGGTGATTGGCCGGCCCCAGACTCCAATGTCAACAGCATTCAGGGCACGATGTGTATTGCCAACAGCTTGGGACGGCCTCGTTAAGTCTCTGTAATCTTGATCACCGGCGGAGTGCCCGTCATATCAGAAGAATCGGAATGATGGCGGTTAGGATCGTCCGATTTTGATGCCATTCAGACTGATATGGCGGGCAGGTGCGCTGACGCACGTACCCTCGCCAACGTCAGTTGCGGCAACCCACGGTAGAAGTGATAGACACTTATAGTTATCAAGGCCGGCCGTGAGCTGAGAGTGCGTCACACAGTGGTGACGGTTCCGGGCACACGGCGATAACCCTTCCGCGCCACGTCGCGCCCATCCATTCAGTGCCTGTATTCGGTTCATGTCGTCGTGCAAGCCAATGCTGCCGTCATGGCGGGAAAGCGGGGTATGAAATTGGACGTCGAACGTTTCAAGGCAGCCGGTCGACTCGGCGAGTTGGGCAGCTTCCTGGCCGCCCGCCGGGCCGAGGTCACGCCGGGACAGGTCGGCCTGCCCCACACGGGGTCGCGCCGCCTGCGCGGTCTGCGCCGCGAGGAGGTCGCGATGCTGGCCGGGGTCGGCGCCTCCTGGTACGCCTGGATCGAGCAGGGCCGCGCCAAGAACGTCTCGCCCAGTGTCCTGTCGTCCATCGCCAACGTGCTCAAACTCGACGACACCCAGCGCCAGTACATGATGCGCCTGGCCGGCTACGCGGCACCGCCCCAGGCCGACGGACCGTCGGCCTTCGACCACGACCTGATCGGCAGCGTCGTCGACAGCTTCCTGCCCAACCCGGCGTACGCCCTGGACCGCTACTGGAACATCATGGCGGCCAACGAGACCGCGGCACGGCTGCTGGACATCGACGGCACGTGCAACTACCTGGAGCTGCTGTTCTGCCACCCCAACGCCCGCGAGCGGTTCCCCTGCTGGGAGCAGGACGCGGCCAAGGCCGCCGGCCGGCTGCGGGCCCAGCGCGCCGAGGCCCTCGACGACCCGCTGTTCGAGGCGCTCATCCAGCGGCTGCGGGCAAAGAGCCGTGCCTTCGCCGAGGTCTGGGACCGCCACATCGTCAGCAACGACGCCGGGGTCGTGCAGACGGTCCACCATCCGGAGCTGGGCAGGCTGTCGCTGAGGCAGCTGTGCCTGCAGGTCGCGGCCTACCCGGGCATGCAGCTGATCCTGCTGCACGCGGGGATGCCGGGAGCGGCGCAGTGGGACGCCCTCGCGGCCCCGGCGTGACGGCTACTGCACCGCGCGCACGAGCAGCCCGCGCAGCAGCTCCTGCTCGTCGTCGTCCAGGCGGGCCAGCGGCGAGTCGACGCCGAGCTGGCGGATGACCTTGCGGCGCATCGCGGCGCCCTGCGGGGTCAGGTGCAGCAGTTTGGCGCGCCGGTCGGTCGGGTGGGGGCGGCGCTCCAGCAGCCCCATCTCCTCCAGCCGGTCGGCGACGAAGGTGGCGTTGGAGGCCTCGCAGTGCATACGCTCCGACAGGGCGCGCAGGGTGCAGGGCTCGGGCAGCTCGCGCAGGGCGACCGCCTGCGGCGCGGTGAGACCGAACTGTTCGGCCACCCGCCGGGTGTGCCGCTCGATCGACTGGGACAGGGCGTTGACCAGTCCGCAGACTGCGCTGTCGGCCAGCGCGGACGTACGTCGTCTCGGTGGTGCGGCCATCGTCCCATCATAGCTGCGCAGGGGAATTTCGAAAGCTCGAAATGTTCTGTCTTGATCAAAATGTGAACGGTCGGCGGTGCCGCGGTGCAGGCGGTGGGGCCTGCACCGCCTGCACCGTCACCTTTCGGCGGAGCCGGACAGCGAGTACACCGGCAGCGCGCCACGGCAGCCGTACACGATCCGTTCACACATCTGCGCCGGATGGTCGAAGAGGAAGAAATGCCCGCCCGGCAGCGTGTGGAAAGCCGCCCCCGCACCGGCCTGCGCCGCCCAGGCGGCCACGTTGCGCGCCGACGTCAGCGGGTCGGCGTCGCCCTGGAACACCGACAACGACGCCCGCAGCGCGGCCCCCGCCGTGAACGTGTAGTCCGCCGCGATCGCCAGGTCGTCGCGCAGCGTCGCCAGCATCCGCTCGTCGAACCTGCCGCCGCCGCCCACCCCCCGCACCCACCGCGGCAGCCGCTGCGGCGAGATGTCCCCGCCGCGCGCGGACGCCCAGGTGGCGGCGAAGGCCGGCGGCGCCGGGCATCCCGACACCCCCAGCCACGCCGGACCCGGGCCGTCGCGCTCCAGCTCCCGGGCCACCTCGAAGGCCAGCAGCGCGCCGAGGCTGTGCCCGAACAGCGCGTACGGCCCGGCGAGCTCGCGCCGCAGCGCCGCGGACAGGTGCGCCACGGCTTCGCCGACGTTGCGGCAGCGCCGCGTCGGCGGCTCGTAGAACCGGCCGGGCAGCTCGGCCGCCAGCAGCCGCCACGACGCGGGCAGCAGCCGCGCGAACGGCGCGAAGCTCGCCGCCGACCCGCCCGCGTGGTGCAGCAGCACCAGGGTCAGCTCGGGCGCCGCCCGGCCCGCCCGCAGGTCGCGCAGGCTCATACCGGCACCCGATGGGCAACCGCGCCGGCCAGGCCCCGGCCCGCGCTCGTCCCGGCACCCGATGCCGGCGGGCACGAGCCGGTCGGGTGCCGGCGCGCGCTCATGCCGGCACCGCGGCGGCGGCCGCCGCCGGCAGCTCGTGGGCGAACATGCAGCGCAGCGTGATCCCCGCCAGCTCGCCCTCGATGTCGACGCTGCGCCACGTCCCGCCGCGCAGCGGCAGCAGCCGGGCGTTGGCCAGCGTCACGGTGGCGGGCAGCGCCAGGTCCGCCCGGTCCGGCAGCGGCAGCGGCGTCGGCGGGGCCACCAGCACCGTCTGCATCATCCACAGCGTGTTGCTCGCCCCGCGCGTCAGGCCGTCCAGCTCGTACATGAGCACCTGGGCGAGCTGGAGGCTGACGACGAACGTGTCCACGAGCTCGACCGACGGCTGCCGCGCGCCGCCGACCCCGTGCGCCGCGACGCCCGCCTCGGCGTCGAAGTGCACCGCCGCCCGTGCGGTCAGGGTGTCCATGTCGACGCTCACCGACCGGATGTGGTGCCGCCGCCTGGTGAACCCGGAGCCGTAGAACCGGTGCTCGGCGGCCCCGAGCACCGCCTCCGGCCCAGTGCCGTCGGGCGCGGCGACCGCACCCCGGCCGACCGGGTGCTCGATCTCGCAGCGCACGCGGAAGCCGCCGACCGTGCAGTCGTAGACCGACAGCACCCCCGCGTCCGCCAGCCGCTGCTCGACCAGCCGCGCCGCCAGGGCGATGCCGGTCAGCTCCTCCTGGGGCGCCCCACCGGCCCGCAGCACGGCCTTGCGCAGCACCGCCGCCGACCGGTCGGCCGCGGCCAGGCCCTGCCCGGCCGCCAGGTGCACCTCGGCGAGCTGGACCGCGAGGACCAGGGCGTCGATCGTGCTCAGATGCGGGCGCTGGTCGACGCCGTCCTTGGTGGACCAGTCCGACGGGTAGGAGACGTCGACCCGTGCCGTGACCTGCGGACCGGAGGCCGCCGCGTTGGCGTCCAGATCCCGGATGCCGTAGCGGGCGCGCTGGTAGCCGCGGGAGAAGAACCGCCGCTCCCCGGCGCCGAGGTAGTCGTCGATGCTGTCCAGGCGCAGCAGTCGCTCAGCCAACGCGCTGCACCTCCGCCGTGCCGTCCAGCGCCGCCTGGTACGCGGCCACCAGGTCGCCGACGGTCCGCACGTCCGCGATGGACCGCTCCGCCCCGAAAGGGTCGACCCCGGTCGCGGTCTCCAGCTGGATGAGCAGCTGCGCCAGCATCAGCGAGTTCAGGCCCGTGGCCAGCAGCGGGTCGGCGAGGGTCCACTCCGACGTGCCCTCGTCGAGCAGGATCGTGTCGATCTCCCGGCGGACGATCTCCTCGACCGTGTCGTTCAGCATGTGATTCCTCCGTCGATGATGATTCTCTGTCCCGTGATGAAGCCGGACTGGGGCGAAGCGAGGAACATGACGGCGTCGACGACCTCGTCGACGGTGCCGAACCGGCCCAGCGGCGTACGCCGGCGGATCCGGTCCCGGTTGTCGGCGGTCACCTGCGCGGTCATGTCGCTGTCGAAGAAGCCGGGGGTGAGCGTGTTGACCCGGATGCCGGCCGGTCCGAGCTCGCGGGCCAGGCTGCGGCTGAACGCCTCCAGCCCGGCCTTGGCCGCGGAGTAGGCGGCCACGCCGCGGTAGCCGCGTACGGCGTTGATGGACGAGACGTTGACGATGGCGCCGCCACCGCCGCCCATCATGACGCGGGCGCAGCCCTGCGCCAGGACCATCGGCGCGAGCAGGTTGGTGGTCAGCAGGTCCTCCATCCGCTGCACCGCGGTGGTCAGGAACAGCTCCTGGTGCAGCGAGCCGGCGTTGTTAACCAGCAGGTCCACCCGGCCGAACCGCTCCTGCGCGATGCGGGCGAACCCGCGCAGCCGCCCCAGGTCACGCGCGTCGAGCGGCGACCAGTGGAAGTCAGCCGCGTGCTTGTCCTGGGCCTGCTCGACGAACTCGTTGGGCTGCCGGCTGAAGGTGGCCACCTGCCAGCCGTCGGCCAGCAGCCGCTCGCAGACCGCCCGGCCCAGGCCGCGGCTGCCGCCGCTGACCACGGCGACGCCGGTCATGACGCCACCCGGATCTTCTTGAACCGGTCGGAGTGCTGGTCGTCCTCGCTGACTTCGACCAGCATCGGGATCTTGTACGCGTCCAGCCGCTGCGCGCAGTGCTCGCGCACCCGCCGGCCGACCTCGCGGCGGTCGAGCGGCTCGCTGAGCTTGACCAGTGCCGTCACCACGTGCCCGGTGACGTGGCTGGGCCGTCCCGAGACCGTGGCGTCGGCGACGAACGGCAGCTCCAGCAGGACGTTCTCGACCTCGCTCGGGTACACCTTCTCGCCGCCCACGTTGATGATCTCTGACTTGCGGCCGAGGATGCGCACGTAGGGGCCGTCGGTCTCGACCGCGTCCTGGGTGTTGAAGTAGCCCTGCTCGTCGAACGGCGCGGGCGCGTTGAGATACCCGAGCATCGCCATGTCGGACTTGATCCACAGGATGCCGTCGCGGATCTGGTAGTCGAAGCCGTCCCCGCCCAACTGCACCCAGAGGCTGTCGTCGCTGCGCGACCTGGTGGCCATGATGCCCAGCTCGGACAGCCCGTAGGTCTGCTTGAGCCGCACGCCCGGCAGTGCGGCGTGCAGCCGCTGCAGCACGCCCAGCGGCATCGGCTCGGTGCCGTAGGTGATCAGCCGCAGGCTGCTCAGGTCGTAGCGCTGGTAGGCGCCCGAGATCAGCAGCATGTTGAGGAACGTCGGCGTGGTCGGCAGCACCTGCACGCCGTGCGCGCTGATCGCGGCGCAGACGTCGTCGGGGCTGCGCTCGGCCAGCGTCACCAGCGCGCCGCCCTGGCTGAGCGTGTGTAGCAGCGTGTTGATGCCGCCGATGTGGTCGAGGTTGAGGAAGCCGAGCGTCCGCATCGGCTTGCGGGCCTCGCCGTACTTGCCCAGGGCCTTGGCGAGGTCGAGCACGGTCGCCTTGCTGCGCCCGGTCGTGCCGGAGCTGAACAGCACCAGCCCGGGGATGTCGTCGTCGCGCAGGCGGTCGTACAGCTCGTGGTCGGCGATGCGGCCGGTGTTCTGGAAGCGGTGCGCGCCGCCGGGCGACACGGTGATCACCGTCTCGACCTGTGCGATCTCGTGGAACTCGGCCCGCTTGGCCTCCGGCAGGCGGGTCAGCGGCACGACCGTCGCGCCGGTGACGATGAGCGCGAGCAGCCCCGCGCACGCCTCCACGCTGCTCGGCCCCTCCAGGGCGACGACCTGACCGGGCCGCACGTCGCGGCGGTACAGCTCGACCCGCCACCGCTCGGTCAGGGTGAGCAGGTCGGCATAGGTCCAGGCGCGTCCGTCATGAATGATCGCGTCGGATGCGGCGAATCCGTGCATCCGATCGAAGAACCACTCGGTCATACGTCCTCCGGCGTCTCGGGATGGCTGGGTGGTCACGGCGCGGGCGGGATCGGGGGCAGCACACGCCATCCGTTGGCGCGGGCCAGGGCGCTGAGCTCCGGATCGCCGTCGACGACGGCGGGGGCACCGCTCACGCGCAGCAGCGGCAGGTCGGAGATGTGGTCGCCGTACGCCGCGCAGTCGGCCTCGGCGGCGCCGTGGCGGGCGATGACCGCCTTCGCCGCGACCGCCTTGCTCTGGCCGATCATCGGCGGGCCGGCCAGCGCCCCGGTGTAGCGGCCGGCGACGATCTCCGGTTGCGCGCAGCAGATCTCGTCGGTGCCCAGGTCCTCGGCGAGCACGTCGAGGCAGGACGACAGCGCGCCGGAGACGAGCACGACGCGGTCGCCGCGGCGGCGGTGGCGGCGCAGCTCGGTCAGGACCGGCTCGTGGTAGAAGCCGCCGGCGCACAGCTCGGTGCGCAGCCACTGCCGCGCCAGGTCGGCGACCTGGACCGGATCGGCCCCGGCGAAGTGCGCGAAGTAGCGGGCGTTGATCAGTTCGCGCGGGTGCCCCTGCCTGTTCATCGCCGCGCAGGTGCGCACCCAGTCGAGGTACTCGGACTCCGGGCGGTTCAGCCGTGTGACGTAGTACCGCAGGAAGCTGTGCATGGTGGACGACGTGGTCAAGGTGCCGTCCACGTCGAAGAAAGCGATCCCGACATCCGAGGAGGTCAATGTTGTGTCGCCCATGGAGAAATCATGGCAACGACCTGGGAGTTGTCCCAGACGCGAGTGACACCAGTGTCGGGCGCACAGCCGTTGGGCGCACTGTTGGCGACGCCAACAGGATTGCGCCGCGGCGGCCCGTCCTCCGGTCCCGCCACCCTGCCGTCCACCGCCAAGAGCGCCGACCGGGGACGCGGAAGGGACTCGCCGGCCACGCGAACGGCACCGGCCAGGGATGCGGATCGGCACCCGCCGGGGACGCGGAACGGCGCGGGCCGGGATACTGAGTCGCCGGCCCGGGACGCGAAGTCGCCGGCCCGGGACCTGGAATGGCACCGGCCTAGGACATGCAACGGCCCGGGACGTCCACGTCCCGGGCCGTTGCGCTGCCGTGATCAGACGCTCGGCTGCCACCTCAGGCGGCCCGGCTCGTCCTCGTCGCCGGTGAGGCTGCCGAACACGACGTCGGCGAAATGGATGCCGAACCCGATCGTCTTCTCATCGCCCAGCTCGGCGACCAGCGCTCGGCGCGACGCCACCGCCTGCGCCCGGTCGAAGTCGTTCGCCGAGCCCCAGTTCGGCTCGGCGAACTGGATCGGCGAGTGCATGACGTCGCCGAAGGCGATCAGGCGCTGCCCGCCGGACTCCACCACGTACGCCGTGTGGCCGGGCGTGTGGCCGGGCGTCGACCACGCGGTCACCCCGGGAAAGATCTCCTGCCCGTCCCGGACCACGCTCAGCCGCTTGCCCACGAGCTCGGCCCGCCGCGGGTCGGTCCCACTGCGCCACCAGCCCCACTCGGCCTCGCTGGCGAAGTACGTCGCGCGGGAGAACGGCACCTGTCCGGTGGCGTCGGCCTGCGCGGCCCAGCCGAGGTGGTCGTCGTGCAGATGCGTGAACGCGACCGCCTCGAGCTGCCCCGGCCCGACGCCCAACTGCCGCAGGCTGACCATCAGCGAACCGCCGTCGATCCGCCCGAGGCCGTGCGGCATCAGATGCGCTGGCACCCGGCGGCTGCCGAAACCGGCGTCGATGAGCATGCGCCGCTCGCCGTACTCGATCAGCATGCCGCCGACGCTGCCGGCCAGGTAGCCCTCGCGGTCCAGGCAGTCGGTGCCGGCCGCGAAGTCCTGCGCCGCCGAGCCGCCCAGCCACTGCGGGTGCATCTGCACCATGCCGTCGAGCACGTAGCTGACCCGGATCTCGCCGACGTTGACCGACCGGATGCCGGACTGGCGCGCCCACCGTGAAGTGTCGAACATGGAACCCCCCTCTTGTCGTTGCGCTGGGCGCGTACTACTGCCGGCTGCCGGTCTCGGCGGCCCGGCTGATCCGGTCGAGCAGCCGGTGGTGGGCGAGCGCGTCGGCGAAGTCGGGCACCGTCGAGGTGTTCTCCTCGATGTCGGCCCGCAGCTGCGCGTACGCGTGCGCGACGCCCGCCCAGACCTCGTCGGACCTGGTGGCCGTGTAGTACCGGTCCGGGACCGGCAGCGGGGCCAGCGGCTCGTCGCGCCGGGACGTGCCGCGGAGGGTGAACTGCCCGAACTGCAGGTGCCCGGTGTCACCGGAGACGACGATGTCGCCCTCGGTGCCGTTGATCTCCCAGAGCAGGTTGGTGCCGGCGCTGCTGCCGCCGCGGTAGTGCAGCGAGGCGACCGCTCCCCCGTCGAGCACGCCGCTGACGGCCACCTGGTCCTCGGCGGTCAGCCGTACCGGCTCGCCGGTCTCGGCGATGTGCACCGTCGGGCGCCGGGTGGCCGTGGTCGCGCTGACGGAGGTGAAGCCGCCGAGGCAGTACGTCAGCGCGGCCAGGGTGTGCCCGAACGGGATGGTCAGCATCGTCGCGCCGTTGGCGCGGTCGGCCAGGTAGGTGCTGCGGGCCGGCAGGGTCGCGCCCCAGCCGCCGGCCGAGCCGACCAGCGTCGTGGACAGCACCTCGCCGATGAAGCCCTCGGCGATCAGGTCCCGCAGGTAGCGCACCGCCGGCAGCGAGACGGCCTGCAGGCCCACCGCCGTGCGCACGCCCCGCTCGGCCGCGACCGCCGCCAGCTGTTCGGCCTCGGCGAGGCTTGCCGCCAGCGGCCACTCGCAGAGGACCGCCTTGCCCTGCTCGAGCGCGGGCAGGACCAGCTCCCGGTGGTGCGGCACCTTGACGGACACGACGACCAGGTCGATGTCCGGGTGGGCGGCGAGCTCGGCGACCGTGGTGTACGCGAGGGGGACGTCGTACGCCGTGGCCGCCCGTACGGCGGATTCCTGGCTCGAGGCCACCAGGCCCCGCAGTTCGAAGCCGTCGGCGGCGCGCAGGGCCGGCACGTGCGCGCGCATGGCCCAGCCGATGTCGGCGCTGAGGCCGACGACACCCACCCCAAGCGGCTTGTAGTCCGTTGTCATTGAATCACCTTTCTCGATATATCGGACGACATGGCTTCGGCCGGGGCGGCAGCGCACGGCTGCCGTCCCGGCCCGAGGGGTGGAGATCCGGTTACACCTCGACGCGCTCTTCCAGCGGCTCGGCGGGCACCGCCACCGGCGCGCCGGCCCGCTCACGCGGCAGCGCCAGGGCGAAGACGACCGACAGCAGGATGAGCACCGCGGCGGTGTAGGTGGCGACCTGGAGACCGTCGGACATCTGCGCGGGCGAGGGGTCGGCACCGCTCACCGCGGCGGCCACCGCGACGAGCACGCCGAGGCCGACCGCCGACCCGATCTGCAGGCCGCAGTTGGCCAGGCCGGAGGCCAGACCCTGCAGCTCGTTCGGGACGCCGGTGGTCGCCGCCGCGAACATCGCGGTCCACAGCACACCCTGCGCCAGGCTGAACACCACGATGCCGGGCACCATCTGCAGGAACGTCGACCCGTCGCCGAGGAACGCGGCGAACAGCGCCATGCCGACGCCGCCGACCAGGGTGCTGATGATCACCGTGCTGCGTACGCCGATGGCGGTGGACATCCGGCCGCCGATCAGCGTGCCGATGAGGATCAGCCCGCACGGCAGGATGAACGCCAGGCCCGTGCTCAGCGCGCTCCAGCCGCGGACGGTCTGCAGCGCCAGCGTGATGAAGTAGGCGCTGGCGCCGAAGGTCGCCATGAACACGAACGTGATCAGCGTGCCGTAGCGCAGGTTGCGGTTGCGGAACACGTACAGCGGCACCAGCGGGTTGCCGGTCCGCGACTCGATCACCACGAACAGCGCGATGAACACCGCCGACGCGGCGAACGCGCCGAGCGTCACCGAGTCGGTCCAGCCCGCCTTCGGGCCGTTCACCAGGCCGAACACCAGCAGCAGGGCGCCGGCGGTGACCGTCACCGCACCGGGGAAGTCCAGGCCGCCGGTGCGCGGGCCGGGCACGTCGGCCGGGACCACGCGCAGTGCGATGAGACCCACGATCAGCGCGAGCGGCACGTTGACGAAGAAGACGGCCTCCCAGCCGAAGACCTCGGTGAGCACACCGCCGAGCAGCGAGCCGACGACCATGCCGCTGCTGCCCGCGGCGCCCCACACGCCGATCGCCTTGTTGCGCTCCGGGCCCTCCCGGAACAGGGTGGTGATCAGCGACAGCGTCGCCGGCCCGAGGACGGCGCCGCCGATGCCCTGCACCGCCCGCGCCACCACCAGCAGTTCGGTCGTGGTGGCCAGTCCGCCCGCGACGGACGCCACGGCGTAGAGCAGCAGGCCCACCATGAACAGCCGCCGGCGGCCGAGCAGGTCCGACAGGCGGCCGCCGAGCAGCAGGAAGCCGCCGAACGTGACGCCGTAGGCGCCGATCACCCACTGCAGGTCCTGGCCCGAGAAGCCGACCTTCGCGCCGATGTCCGGCAACGCCACGAACACGATGCTGTAGTCCAGCGCGATGATCAGCTGGGCCAGCGCCAGCGACACCAGCACCAGCGCGGGATGCCGCACGGGACTTGCTTGGCTCATTGTCCTGCACCTCTCTCGACGCACGTCGATCCCCTGTGCCCCTGGATCCGCTGGGTAGCCGGCCGCCCCACGGTGGAGATCATTACAATGGAAATAGTTCTGACTCGCACTATAAGCTAAACGTAGATCTCCCGATCTGGCAAGCAGCCTGCAGCCGGAAATGCGCGACGATGTTTCGACCTGAAACGACACCGCATCTCATGATCGAGCAAGGTGGCGCTCACTCCACCCCTCGAGGTGGCCGAGGAGATCGACCAGCTCCGCACCCACCGGCGTCAGACGGTAGACGTAGCCGCCGTCTGACGCCGGAGGATGGTCGATGAGCCGGCGCGCCTCCAGCCGTCTCAGCGACTCGGTCAGCGCTCGGTTGTGCACGTTCTCGCCGGTGGAGAGCGTGATGATGCGCTGCAGATCGGTGTAGCGCATCGGTCCTCCACGGAGGACCTGCAGGATGTTGATCGACCATCGCAACTTGATGACCGCGACAACGTGGTTGATCGCGCCGGGCATTACGCCTCCCCGTCGGGCTGTATGGATCCAGATCGACACTATTATATTTATCACTCGTTGCGAACTCGATGCTTTGTGATCCACGCGCTTGCGCCGGCGCCCTGCGCGCCGATCCGAGGCCGGGCGCATCGCCACTGGATGTCGGCCCCGCCGCGCACCGCCACCGGTTGCCGTCACGTCGACGTCCATCACTGCCTTGCGGGCGGCCTCGCCGGCACGTCGGCGCTCGGCCGCCGGGTGGGCGTCTCGGCACAGCGCTCGCACCCGGCTGTCCGATGGACGTCTTCGTGATCGTGGCGCAGGACGCTTCACCTACTGTCGACCGCACCTGCCACGTGAATCCGGGAGCCGCTGTGCTGACATGCCGACGTACGACTTCGTGGGCGGTGGTCGCCTTCGTCGCCGCCGCGTTGGTCGTGCCGCCGTCGCCGGCCGCCGCCGCGGCGGACAAGTTCCTGCCCGCGGGACAGGGCGGCATCGAGGACGCGTACGTGGTCGTGCTCGCCGAGCAGCCCGACGCCGAGAAGCCGGTCGGTGACGATCAGGCCGTCAAGCGGGTCGAAGAGGCCGCGGCCCGGCTGCTGGCAAGCCATCCGGGCAAGATGACCGCTGCCTACTATCACGCGTTCTGGGGCTTCGCGGTGACGATGGACGCCGCGACCGCACAGGCCCTGAGCAAGGAGCCCGACGTCGGGTACGTGGAGCAGCGGGTCGAGATGTGGTTCACGGGCGAGCAGAACGTGGCGAGCTGGGGTCTGGGCGCGATCGACAACCGGGGCGGGTTCGACCCGTTCTACCGGTGGGACGCCGACGGGTCCGGGGTGCACGCGTACGTGATCGACAGCGGGATCCGTGCCTCGCATGTCGAGTTCGGCGGCCGGGTCAGTGGCGGCGTGTCCTTCATCGGGCCGCCGGATGTCTCCGGGACCGGCGACTGCCACGGGCACGGCACGATGATGGCCGGCGTGATCGGCGGTGAGCAGCACGGGGTGGCCAAGGGCGTGCAGCTGCATCCGGTGCGCATCGGCGGCTGCGTGGGCTCGCCCGACAGCGCGGACTACCTGCTGGCCGCCGACTGGATCGCCGCGAACGCGGTCCGCCCCGCGGTCGTCAACCTCAGCGCGCAGACATGGCCCAACCTGGCGGTGGACACCGCCACGCACGGATTGATCAACCGTGGCATCACCGTGGTCGCCGCGGCCGGCAACGCGAAGCTGAACTCCTGCGACTTCTCGCCGTCCAGGCTCGACGGGGTGATCACCGTCGGCGCGCTGGGCCCGTTCCACGTCCTGTGGGACGAGCCGGAAGACGACGCGGGCACCAGCTTCGGGGTCTGTGTCGACCTGTTCGCGCCCGGCAGCGGCATCCAGGCCCCGTACTACTCCTCCGACACCGCCGACGCGCAGGCCAGCGGCAGTTCGGTGGCCACCGCGTTCGTCACCGGCGCCGTCGCACGGTACCTGCAGCGCCTCCCGCAGGCATCTCCGGCGCTGGCGCAGGCCACCCTCGTCAACGAGGCGACCCGCGACCGGATCGTCGACCCGCAGGGGTCACCGAACCTGATGCTCTACACCGACCGGGACGGGCCCGGCAACGACGGATTCTCCGCCACCGGCTCCGACGTCAACGGCGACGGCCGCGACGACGTCGTCTCCTTCGAGCGCGGCGCCAACGCGGCCGTGCACGTGGCCCTGTCGGACGGCGCGGGCTTCGGCCCGGCCGTGCGCTGGCACGAGCACTTCAGCGCCGGCAACGAGGTCCCCCTGCTCGGCGACGTCGACGGGGACGGCCGGGCAGATCTGATCACGTTCGCCCGCGGGGCGGTCGCCACGGTCCAGGTCGCGCTGTCGATCGGCGAGGCGTTCGGGCCGGCCCGGCAGTGGCATCCGTGGTTCGCGGCGGGCAACGAGATCCCGGTGGTCGGAGACTTCAACGGCGACGGACGCGCAGACATCGCCACCTTCACCCGGGGCGCCACCGGTCACGTCTACGTCGCTCTGTCGGACGGAGCCAAGTTCGGCGCCAGCACGCTCTGGCACGACCGTTTCGCGTTCGGCGCAGCGGTGCCGATGGTCGGTGACTTCGACTGCAACGGCCGCGACGACCTCGCCGCCTTCTACCGCGGAACCAACGGCGAGGTTTCGGTCGCCATTTCGAAGGGCGACCACTTCGCCGGCGGCACCACGTGGAGGTCCGGATTCGCGACGGGCGTGGCCACACCGGCTGTGGGAGACTTCGACGGCGACGGCTGCGCCGACATCGCCGAATTCCGACGCGGCAGTAGCGGCCGGGTCCTGGTGGCGCGGTCGGTCTCCGGGCCGGCCCCCCTCACCTGGCGCAGCTTCGCCACTCCCACCGTCTGGCACACCACGTTCGCCCGCGGCGTCGCGCTGCCCGGCGTGGGCGACTTCACCGGTGAAGGCCGCGCCGACATCGTCTCCTTCAGCCGCGGTTACGGCGCCAAGGTCGAGGTGGCACCATCAGCCCGCAGCTTCTTCAGCGCCAGCCGCATCTGGCACCCTCTCTTCGCCTCGGGCGGCGCCGTCCCCATGCCATCCTCGACCTGGTGATCGACCTGCCGCTGAGGAGTTCGTGCCGCGCTGTGCCGCGTACGGTCGGTTCAGCCGCCGGTCGAGGAGAGGTGCATGTAGTCCTTCAGCGATCGATAGTCGCCGCCCCACTTCCATCCGATCGCGGCGAAGGCCTGGACGGCCTGCTCGCGGGGCTGCGCCATCCCGGGCCGCGCGTCGGCCCGGTCGAGGTAGGCGGTGGCGAGTTCCGGCAGCACGACCTCGCCCTTGTGGTACGGGTTCTGGAACGGGTTGAGATCGAGGGCAAGACCGTAGGCGTGCTGGGACCAGGCTTTCTGGCCGCGTACCGGCCGGCAGGCGAACACCTCGGTGGTGTTGCCGTCGCCGGTGTGCGGTCCGTTCAGCTCCGCTGCGCTGGAGATCCGCATGCGCTCGATCGGGAAGCCCGCGGCGAAGAGCCGCTCGAACACCCTGACCAGGTCGTCGGCAACCCGGGCGTTGGCCAGCAGCTCGCCGGTGTGGGCGCGGCCGTCGAAGCCGCGGAAGCCGACCGTGAGGTAGCGCAGGTCGGCCGCAGCGATCGGGCAGTTCTCGGTCCAGCTGGATCGGGCGAGCACGTCGGCCGGCACCGGCTGGACCGTGGCGTGGAAGCGGCCGTCCGCCGGCGGCGGCAGGTCGTCGACGGTGACGATCGACCGGGTACGCAGCTCAGGAGGGGTCTCCCGGGCTGCGGCATACCCCTGCTCCCCTGCCGGGAGCACTCGCGTTCCCAGCCAGGTGGGTGCGGCGGTGGCGTGCCCGACCGGGGTGGGCGCAGGGCTCGGCGACTCCGCGCGCGCCACAGGCGGTGCGGTTGAGGTTTGTGTCGGCTTGTCGGCTTTCGCATCGGCCGGGGTGTCCGAGCAGCCGGACAGGGCGTAGCCGAGGAGCACAGCCACTGCCAGCAGGCCCGCCGCCCGACTGCCGACGCGCCGCCGCCTGCCAGCGTCCGCGCGGGGAACGGAACGAGCAGAGGAGAAGAAGTCTTCGGGGGCGCGCATTGGGGCAAGAATAGCCTTTGCCCTGGTCAACACCCCGTTGCCGGGCTGGCGATCGTGCCGGGTCCCACAATGCTGGTCGTTCTGTCCCTGCGGGAGCGCCCATACCGGGCGAGGCCGTCGGGCGCCAAGCGCACCCATCCGTTGCTCTGTTCCACTCACGCAGCTCTAGTCACTGACAGTAGTCGACCTTGAGGCGCGCCCGCTCCCCGCAGGCCGGTCCGCGCCCGCCTCGTAGTCGGGGACCGATCTGTCTTTTACATGGTCAGCCTGAGGCGAGTGGGCACCGAAAACATCGGGAACGCTCCCATCATCGAGACTCTCCTATTGACCGGCTCCGACGGATGCCCTACGGTACGGCTTGGTAAGCGCTTACCCGATTACGCACCGTCCCCCCGTCCCCATCCTCACCGCCGAACTGGATCATCGGCGGGCCCTACGGAGGACCCATGCAATCGTCACCCACCGCCGGGAGGCGGCGACCGCGTCTGCGCCTGGCAGTCGCGATCACCACGGTCGCGACCGTCGTCGGCGGCGTCGCCCTGGCCTCGATGATGCCGGCGTCGGCCGCCACCATCGACACCAGCGCTTACTACCAGCTGGTCAACGTGTTCAGCGGCAAGGCGATCGAAGGCAGCAACGGCTCGGTCGTCCAGCGCACCCCGGACAGCTCGGCGTCCAACCAGCAGTTCCAGTTCCTCGACATGGGCAGCGGCTACTACCGCCTCAAGTCGAAGGCCAGCGGCAAGGTCATCGAGATCGCCGGCAGCAGCACCGCCGACGGCGCGACCGTCCAGATGAACTCCGGCGCCGGCAGTAGCGCCTACCAGCAGCAGTTCTCGCTGCTGGACAACGGCAACAACGTGGTCCGGTTCAAGAACCGCAACAGCGGCAAGGCACTCGACGTGTGGGAGTGGTCGTCGGCCGACGGCGCCCGCATCTCGCAGTTCCAGGACCTCAACGGCACCAACCAGCAGTTCCGCCTCGTCAAGGCGGGCAGCGGCGGCACCAACCCGACGCCCACCCCCACCCCGACCGGCGGCAGCGGCGGACCCAGCACCACGTGGCCGACGTCGGCCGGCTCGGCAAGCGTCTCCGGCACGATCAGCGTCTCCGGCACCTTCGACGGCGGCATGAAGACCTACTGCTGCATCGGCGACGGCAGCCAGGAGGAGAGCCAGGACCCGATGTTCAAGCTGGCCAACGGAGCCACGCTGCAGAACGTCATCCTCGGCTCGCCCGCCGGCGACGGCGTGCACTGCGAGGGCACCTGCACGCTGCGGAACGTGTGGTGGAACGACATCGGTGAGGACGCCGCCACCTTCAAGGGCACCGGCGGCGGCACGTCGTACGTCATCGGCGGCGGCGCCCGCTCCGGCAGCGACAAGGTGTTCCAGCACAACGGCAACGGCACCGTGAGCATCAGCAACTTCTACCTGAAGTCCGCCGGCAAGCTCTACCGCGCCTGCGGCAACTGCTCCAGCTCGTACACGCGGCACGTCAGGATCGACAACGTGATCCTGGACGACATCGACATGGTCGCCGGGATCAACAGCAACTGGGGCGACACCGCGACCATCACCCGGGTAACCCTCATCAACAGCTCCAGCGCCACCGTGTGCGGCAAGTACCAGGGCGTGCCCAAGGGCAGCGAGCCCTCATACCTCGGTGAGGGCTGGAACGACAGCAACTGCAAGGTCCGGGAGAGCGACATCACCTACAGGTAGGCCGGTGCCCGCCTGACCGAGCTCTCATCAGGGCGGCGTCCGACCAGTGGGCGCCGCCCGCACGCCGATACATTGCCCTTCACCACAACATCAATTGCGTGTTCAACTGCGACCCCAGGCCCGCCGTCCGGGCCGGCTCCGAAATCCGCACTTCTTAACCCAACTCCGCGAGCAGCAGGATGGTGCGGACCGGACGAGGCGGCGGCGGCGAATGCCCGTCAGACGGGTCAACGTAGGTCGTCCAGCGCGTCGACAACGGCGAACCGGCCTCCGGGCCGGTGAGCCGTGTCGGCGTGAAGCCGGCGATGCCGAGATGCACGCGCCGGTCGCACACCACGTGACCGCCCGCCCAGGTTCCCACCGTCCAGGGCCCTAGGCATGGCCGGCGGAATCGGGATCCACGGCCGCGAGCCAGGTGGAATTCATCGCACGAGCGGCCGACCGCCACGCTTCAACCGCTCCTGGCAGCGTCCAGGCCCGGGTGGACTTCGCCCACAGCTGCTCCTCCAGCGCTTTGCCGAACCGGCGACGTTCGGCGATCAGCGCCTCGGCCGCGCCCGGCACACCGTGGGCGACCGCCCGCTCGATGTGTCGGGCAGTCGCCGTGTGCCGCGCCGTCTCGAGATCGACGTCGGGTCCGGCATCGTCGGCCAGCCGCGACAGGGTGAGCACCGGCGGCGCGGCGCCTTCCGCCAGACAGGCCTGTAGCCGGTCGTGGCCGTCCAGCAGCAGGTAGCTTGTCAGACCGCTGATCCACCACAGCAGGATCGGTGCGACGGTGCCGCCTCGGACCTGCTTGCGATACGCCTTGACCCGCCCCTGGTCGGCCGCAGACAGATCACGCAGACAGAGGATCACGGCGGCACCGTTCAAGAGGTACCAGTCGATCTCACCGGCCGGGTCGGAGACGACGATGTCGCGCCACTGCTCCTCCACCGAAATATGCCGATGCTCCTGCAGCCAGAGTCGTGGAGCTGACGGCTCCAAGAGCCAACGTCCGGCGTGCAACGGCCCGTTCTGGGAAGCAGCCAGCGTGGAGGCGAAATGGTAGGCCCACTTCTCGACTCCACCGGCCGCCTGCGCCAGCCGACGCGCGTGCTCGGCCCGGACCGGCGGCACCACTGGTCGGTAGCCGTCGCCCCGGAGATAGTCGACGTGGCTCATCCCCTGCGCCACCCGGGCGGCAACTATCGCGGAGCCGTTCTGCCGAAGGAGGATCCGGCGGCCGCCCGTCACCTCGACCCGAAGGCCGCACGGTCCTGGTGCGGGCAGGTCCAGCCGCAGCGCCCGCCACGTGTCACCGTCATGAACATCGGTCCACTCAGCCCGCGGATATGTACTCACCGCGACCACCGTTCCACGGGTTGCGTACTCGAACGGATCGACCCGCGCTCCGGTCGTCCTGCCCTGCTCGGGGAGCCTTCGTCAAGATGAACGCCCTCAAATCGCAACTGTCTCACAGAGGCATCTCATCGCCCGGATCGCAGGTCAAGCCCTCGACGAACGCCCGGAAGTCACGCGCCAGGCGCAGGTCCTGCCCGAGCTCGGTGTCGAACCAGGCGACCGACGGCTCGCCGCCCGGCCCATACTCACGGTAGTCCAGCAACCCGAGAAACCTGGCCGCGGTCGGGATGTCGCACATCTCATGTTCGGCGGCCCTGCTGACGTCCGACGGCGGCATCCGCAGGCCGTCACGGCATCGCCCATCGCCAGGCCGGCGCGTCACGCGCCGGTCCCCGTGCCCAGCCAGTGGAAGGTGAAAGAGCCCGGTCCAGGCGGTCCGGGCTCTTCGCGGTAGCGGCCGGCGGGTGGTGAGCCTGCGGCCTCAGTGGGTCAGAAGGGGGCGAGGTCCTCGCCCAGCAACGCCAGGACGGTGTTCTTCGTCCCGCCCTTGAGGCTCTGGACGACGACCTTGCCGGTGCGGCCGTCCGGCATCTCCAGCGTCAGCGTCTTGCCGACCGCGTTCTTGATCGTTGCGGATCCGGCAGCGGGGCGGAAGTCGCCCGCCCACGGCGCCAGGCCGCCCTTGCGCGCCGGCTCGGTGAACAGAGCGGCAGTGCCGGATGTTCTAGTGCCGTCTACGGACAGCAGTACTGCGGGACTTCGATAGGTAGCCATGTTCTTTCATCCTATACGACCGCGGGCGAGACTCCGCGGACCGGGAGGACGGGATGCGCAGGAAGGGGTTCCTGTCTTGGTACCGGCTCCGCCGGTTCTCGACAGATTCCTGCGTATGCGAGTGCGGAATACTTCGGCCGACACGAGTGGATACGGTCGTATGGGCCCGGAAAAGGAGGGTCCCCGGTTCCGGCATCGCGTCCGTCATCAAGGTCACCAGGTCCGACGCCGGCCACGTCGATCCAGTTGATCTAGGGCTACGGTCCCCTGGGGGCCAGTCTAGGTTCTGTCTCGCGGATCATGTCCGTCGGGTACGACGCCTAGCCAGTCCAGGGCCTCGGCGAAATCAAGCGTCGCCTGGTAGTGGCTGGCCGGCTTGTCGAAACGGGTGGCCAGTCCGCGCCAGTGCTTGCGCCGGTTGAACCCGCGTTCTACCTGGTTGCGTTTGCGGTATGCGGCGCGGTCGAAGTTCGGTGGTCTACCACCGGTTCGGCCGCGCCGCTTCCGGTTGGCGATCTGGTCGTCGGGCTCCGGGATGACCGTGGCGATGTCCCGTTTGAGAGTCAGGCGATGTAGGCGACGTTGAGCAGCACGGCCGGGTTCGCCGCTCCGGTATTGCCGTCGAAGCAGTTGACGAGCAGATGCTCGTCGCCGGCGCTCTGCCACCAGGACTGGATCGTGCAGTACATCGGTGGAGTGCCATGATGCTTGCCACCGCGTGTCCCGTGAGATGCCCGGCGCCGGGGAACACGATCTCGTACATGCCGGGAATGATCATGCTCGCCGTCGGGGCGCCGCCGTAGCTGTTGGTCCAGCCGCGCATCACCGGCACGACACCCGACAGGTCGACGGTGGCGGTGGTCCGGGCACCGGAGCCGCCGAGCATCGCGGCCTGCCGGGCGAAGGTGAGCACGAACCGGGTGTCGACGGCCGCGCCGGTGTCGTCGAAGCAGCGCACCTCGATCGCCGACGGGTCGACGACCAGCGCGGGATCGAGCGCCTGGCAGTGCCGGGCAGCCGCACCGTACGGCGTGACGTGCAGGTAGCCGGCCGCCCACGGCCCGGGGCTGTCGGTCTGGAAGGCGCCCAGCTCCACCTGGTAGCGGCCGACGGCGCTGCGGAAGACGGTGATCGGCAGCCCCGCCGAGTCGTAGGAGTACGCGGGCGCCGGGGTGTGCCCGATCGCCGGTGGCACCGCGTTGTCGTCCCACAGGTATCCGAAGTGGACGCCGACCGGCTTGCGGTTGGTGAAGTCGACGACGAACCGGCTGTCGATCAGCGCCCCGGCGTTGTTGTAGCAGCGGACGTTGACGTCCAGGTCGGCAGCCGCCGGCAACCAGGATGCGACAACGCACAGGCTGTTGCTGCCGCGCGCGGTGACGTGGGCGGCCCCGCCGGGCGCCGCCATTCCGTAGAACCGCAGCCGGTAGGTGCCGACGACCGGTCGGCTGACCTGGATCGCCCCACCGGTGGAGTTGTACTCGTTGCCGGTCGCGACGACGTAGAGCGGGTTGCCGGGCTGGTTGGCGTAGGCGAAGCCGGCCACCTGCGGCGGTGGCACGGCGTGGACGGCGGTGGCGGGAGCGGCGGCCAGCAGCAGGGCCGCGGCGAGCGTGGCTATGAGTCTCATGCCGGTATGAGTCGGCAGGTTCCGGCAGGACAACACTTCCTGCCCGGCCTTCTACGGTCCTCAGACTGACCAGCCAGGACCCTGTCGGTGCCAGGCATGTTATCGAAACGTTACGCAATTGACCGACATCATTCTGACCACAACCTCGGTAGCGGCGCTAATTTGTTCAAGGCGTGAACTATTGCCCCCCAACTGGTCTTCAGCGAGCCGCGGCGGGCCCGCTGTCCTATCCCGACATCGGAGACTCTTCGTGTCCTCACAACGTCGTAGCCGCATTCATCCGGACATCAGAGCGCGATCTCTCCTCGGCTCGGTGCTCGCGCTCGCCATGACCGTGATCGCAGTTGCCGTCGGGCAGTCGTCCGCGCAGGCGGCGCCGGCAACCACCCATCAAGCCAACGCGGCGCTCGCTCCGTTCTCGGTGCTGGTCTTCTCGAAGACCGCCGGGTTCCGGCATGATTCCATTCCCGCTGGTATCGCAGCGATCCAGCAGCTCGGCGCCGACAACGGGTTCACGGTCGCCGCGACGGAGGACGCCGGCGCGTTCACCGACGCCAACCTCGCGCAGTACGCGGCGGTGATCTGGCTGTCCACCACCGGTGATGTGCTCGACGCCGCTCAGCAGGGGGCCTTCGAGCGCTACATCCGCGCCGGCGGCGGCTTCGCCGGCGTGCACTCCGCCTCGGACACCGAGTACGGCTGGGCGTGGTACGGCAACCTGGTCGGCGCCTACTTCTCGGCGCACCCGGCCAACCAGCAGGCAACCGTCAAGGTCGAGGACCCGGCGCACCCTTCCACGGCTTCGCTGCCGGCGCAGTGGTCGCGGTTGGACGAGTGGTACAACTACCAGGCGAACCCGCGCAGCAAGGTGCATGTGCTGGCCGGTCTGGACGAGCGGTCCTACTCGCCGGGCACCGGTGCCATGGGCGCCGACCACCCGATCGCGTGGTGCCACGACTATGACGGCGGCCGGTCCTGGTACACCGGTATGGGCCACACCATCGCGTCGTACACCGAGCCCTCCTTCCTGGCTCACCTGCTCGGCGGCATCCAGACGGCGGCCGGCGCGCTCGACTCCGACTGCAGCGCATCGCTGACCAGCGGGTACGAGAAGGTGACGCTGGACAGCAACACGCAGAATCCGATGGAGCTGGACATCGCGCCGGACGGCCGGGTCTTCTACATCGAGCGCGACGGCCGAGTGCAGATCATCAAGCCCGCCACCGGCACCACGGTGACCGCGATCGACCTCGATGTCTTCACCGGCAACGAGGACGGCCTGATCGGAATCCGGCTGGACCCGAACTTCGCCACCACCAACTGGGTCTACCTGTACTGGGCGCCGAACGATGGTGTGACGCGCAACCGGATCTCCCGGTTCACGATCAGCGGCGACAGCATCGACCTGGCCAGCGAGAAGGTCGTGCTGGAAGTGACGACGCAGCGCACCACCTGCTGCCACGCCGGCGGTTCGATGGTGTTCGACAGCGCCGGCAACCTGTACCTGGCCACCGGCGACAACACCAACCCGTTCGAGTCCGACTCGTTCACCCCGATCGACGAGCGGGCCGGGCGCCAGAACTACGACGCCCAGCGCACCTCCGCCAACACCAACGACCTGCGCGGCAAGGTGCTGCGCATCCACCCGGAGGCCGACGGCACGTACACCATCCCGAGTGGGAACCTCTTCCCGCAGGGCACGGCCATGACCCGGCCGGAGATCTTCGCGATGGGCTTCCGCAACCCGTTCCGGATCGGCATCGACGCGAAGACGAACACGCTGTACGTCGCCGACTACGGCCCGGACGCGGGCGCGACCAACCCGAACCGCGGCCCGGAGGGGACGGTCGAATGGAACATCGTCCGGCCCGGCAACTACGGCTGGCCGTACTGCCACGGGGCTAACTACGCCTACAACGACTACACCTTCCCGAGCGGACCGTCCGGCGCGAAGTTCGACTGCGCGGCGCCGGTCAACAACTCGCCCAACAACACGGGTCTGACCAACCTCCCGCCGGCGATCAGCGCCACCGTCGACTACGACTACAGCGGCAACGCGCTGTTCCCGGAGATCGGTGGCGGCGGCGCGCCGATGGGCGGCCCGGTCTACCGCCACGACCCCGACCTCGTCTCCGAGCGCAAGTGGCCGGAGTACTACGACGGCAAGGCGATGTTCGGCGAGTGGAACCAGAACAAGATGTACGCGTTCCAGGTCTCCGCCGACGGCAAGTCGCTGGTCGACATCAACAACATGCTCAGCGGCATGACCTTCCTGCGGCCGATGGACTTCGAGTTCGGTCCGGACGGCGCGCTCTACCTGATCGAGTGGGGCACCGGGTTCGGCGGCAACAACGGCGACTCCGGGATCTACCGCATCGACTACATAGCCGGCGAGCGGGCCCCGATCGCGGTGGCGACCGGCACCCCGGACTCCGGACCGGCGCCGCTCTCGGTGCAGTTCTCCAGCGCCGGGTCGCGTGACCCGAACGGCGGGGCGCTGAGCTACGCCTGGACGTTCGGTGACGGTGGCACCTCCACCGCGGCCAACCCGTCGCACACCTACCCGGCTGCCGGCAACTACACGGCGCAGCTGACCGTCACCAACCCCGCCAACCGTACGGCTGTCGCGAACGTGACGGTCACGGTCGGCAACACGGCGCCCACGGTCACCATCTCGTTCCCGCCGGACGGCGGCTTCTTCGAGTGGGGTGACCAGGTCAAATACACCGTCGCGGTGACCGACCCGGAGGATGCGACGATCGACTGCTCGAAGGTGACCCTGCAGTACTACCTGGGTCACGACCAGCACGCGCACCCCCTGCAGTCGTACACCGGATGCACCGGCACCGTGCAGACGTCGCTGGCCTCCGGTCACGGCGCCGACGCCAACGTGTTCGCCGTGTTCGAGGCCAGCTACACCGATGCCGGCGGAGCCGGCGGCGCCAACCCGTTGACCGGCCGGGCGATCGAACAGCTGCAGCCCAAGCGCAAGCAGGCCGAGTACTTCACCGCCACCGGACGGGCCCCGGACGGCGTCGGCGGCGGCGACCCGGGCGTGCAACCGGAGACGACGACGGACACCGCCGGCGGCTTCCAGAACATCGGCTTCATCGAGGACGGCGACTTCTGGTCGTACGCCCCGGTGAACCTGACCGGTATCGACGCGCTGCGGTTCCGGGTGGCGTCCAACGCCGCCGGCGGGCGCATCGAGGTTCGGGCCGGCGCCGCGGACGGGCCGGTGCTCGCCACCGCGACAGTCCCGGGCACCGGCGGCTGGCAGACCTTCACCGATGTCACCGCGACGCTGAGCAGCCCGAGCACGGTGACCGGGCCGCTGTTCCTGGTGGCGAAGAACCCGGCAGGCAACACCGGCACGGGTTCGCTGTTCAACGTCAACTGGGTCGACTTCCTGGGACGCGGCGTGACCGACAACGCGCCACCGGTGGTCACCGCGTCCGCGACGCCCACCACCGGCACCGCGCCGGCGCTGGTCACCTTCACCGGCTCGGCGACCGACGCCGAGGGCGACGACCCGCTGACCTACCGGTGGGAGTTCGGAGACGGCGCCACAGCCGCCACCGCCAACGCCACGCACACCTACGCCAACCCCGGCACGTTCACGGCGACACTGACCGTGACCGACGCCCGCGGCGCGAAGTCGTACGCCAACATCGTCGTCAGGGTCGAAGCGCCGAACAACGCCTGCCTCGGCGCCCGGTCGGACAACTTCGACGGCACGGCACTGGACAAGGGCCGCTGGTCGACAGTGGTCCGGGAGAACCAGCTCTACTCGGTGGCCGGTGGCACGTTACTGCTGCCCACCGCGGTCGGCGACCTCTACGGCAGCCGCAACGACGCGACCAACCTGATCCTGCAGCCCGCGCCGGACGGCGCCTGGCAGGCGACCACCAAGGTGTCCGTCGCCGTGGCGGCCGACTACCAGCAGGCCGGCTTGATCGTGTACGGCGACGACGAGAACTACGCCAAGCTGGACCTGCTGTACGGAGGTAACAGGAAGTTCGAGTTCATCCGGGAGACCGCCGGAACGCCGCGCAACGGCGCCGCCGACGCGGTCAACGCCCCGGCAGAGCTCGGCAGCACGGCCTACCTGCGGTTGATCAGCGACGGCGTCAACCTGACGGCGGCCTGGTCAGCTGACGGCGTGACGTTCGCCCCGGTCGGGCAGTCGGCCGCGCTGGCCGGCATCGTCAACCCGAAGGTGGGCATGTTCGCCCTCAACGGCGGCACCACCGCGCCGGTCGTCGACGCGGCGTTCGACTGGTTCCAGCTCACCCCGGACGCTCCGGCCGAGCCGGTCGACCCGTCCGACGAGTTCGCCGGGTCAGCCCTGGACCGGTGCAGGTGGGACGCGGTGGTCCGCGAGGACGCCGCCAAGTACCGGGTCGCCGGCGGCAAGCTGGAGATCGATGTGCCCAACGGGGACATCTACACCGCCAGCAACACCGGGCCCACCAACTTCATCCTGCAGAACGCGCCGTCCGGTGACTGGACGCTGGAGACGAAGGTGGACGGCAGCCAGCTCAACGAGCAGTACCAGCAGGCAGGCCTGCTGGTCTACCTCGACGACGACAACTACCTGAAGCTGGACTACATCGTCGACAACACGGCCGGCTCGCCGGTCAGCCGGCGGATCGAGTTCCGCAGCGAGATCGCGAGCGTGGTGCAGAACCCGCAGCCCGGCATCACCAGCCTCACCGACGCGGTATGGCACCTGCGGCTGGCCCGGGTGGGCAGCGTGTACACGGCTTCCTACTCGGCGGACGGCACCACCTGGACGGCACTGGAGCCGTTGACCAACACGGCCGTGGGTGACACACCCAAGGTCGGGCTGTTCACGCTCGGCGGCAACCAGACGGCGTCGAAGCCGGCAAGCTTCGACTACTTCCGGATGACCACGCCCGGCGCCGGTGACACCACCGCGCCGGTCACCACGGCAGCGGTGACCGGCGCAGCCACCGCCGGCTGGTACACCGAGTCGCCGACGGTCACCCTGACCGCCGCCGACGAGGCAGCCGGCAGCGGCGTCGCGAGCACCCAGTACCAGCTTGACGACGCCACGACGTGGACCGCCTACACCGAGCCGGTGCTGATCAGCGGGACAGGAACGCACCAGCTGCGCTTCCGCTCCACCGACACCGCGGGCAACGTCGAGCAGGCCAAGACCGTCGAGGTGAAGGTCGACACCACGGCGCCGATCACCACCGCGACGTTCGCACCGGCCAACGACGACGGCTGGCACGCCGGGCAGGTGCCGGTCGTGCTCGCCGCCACCGACGCCGGTGCCGGCGTGGCCAAGCTGGAGTGGTCACTGGACGGCGGGCCGTGGACGCCCTACACCGAGCCGGTCAACATCGGCGGCGACGGGCAGCACGAGCTGCTCTACCGGGCCACCGACGGGGCAGGCAACGTGGAGACGCTGAAGTCCGCCATCCTGAAGGTCGACGGCAACCAGCCGACCGTCATCGTGGCAGGGCTGGCCGACGGCCAGCTCTACGGCGACAGCCAGGACGTCCGGGTCACCTTCCAGGCCGTCGACCCGACCTCCGGTATCGCGTCGGTCGTCGGGACGCTCAACGGCACCCCGTACGCGACCGGCACCCTGCAGGCCATGTACGAGCTGCGGCTCGGCCTGCACGAGCTGACGGTCACCGCCACCGACAAGGCCGGCAACAAGACGGTCTCGACAGTGCGGTTCTACGTGACGACCTCGTTCCGCGACATGCAGAACCTGCTGGACCGGTTCAAGGCCACCAGCCGGCTGTCGGCCAACGCGCACAAGAAGTTGACGGCCAAGCTGACCGCGGCCCGCCAGTCCGAGGCGAACGGCAACGACACCAAGGCCGTCAACCAGCTCAAGGAGTTCCGCGCGCTCGCGTTGAACACCTCGCTGGTGACCGAGGCCGAAGTCCGGGCGGTGCTCGTCCGCGACACCGATGCCATGATCATCAGGCTGGGCGGCACACCGCCGACCAACGCCGGGGTCAAGGCCAACGGCGGCACGTCACTGGCCGGCGTCGGCCGGCTCGACGATGACGCCGTCCGCATCGGCAAGAACGGCCGCCTGAAGTAGACAGGCACCAGCTGGTACGAGGTCGCGCCGTCACCGCCGCCGGACTCTGAGAGCCCGCCGCGGCGGCAGGTGTCTCGCCGCGGCGGCAGGTGTCTCGCCGCGGCCGACAAC